>JACDGR010000367.1 GCA_013821525.1 Actinomycetota bacterium | reverse complement strand
CATGCTCCACCTCGCCTGCGGCCTGATCACATGGCGAGCCGCCGACTGGAGACGCCTACCGCAATAGGCTCTAAGCGAGGGTCGAACTGGTCTTCGACACCTGGCAGCGTCGGTCACACGCCGACCGGCTGAAGGTGTCGAAGACCTTGTCCGTTCGAGGCGGAAGAGCGGTCAGCCGTTGCCGCACACCTTCAGGCCGATCGTCTTCTGCAGCTTGGTCTGCTCTGCGTCGTACCGGGACGACTTCGCGAAGTCGGCGGCTACGAGCTTGCCGTCGCCCTTCTTCAGATCGGCGACCGCCTTGGCAAACGCCGGCAGGCTGTACTTCACCAGCACGGTCTTCAACCGCAACCAGGCGGTGCGTGCAGCCGTCTCCTCGGGCGTTCCGAGCGCGAACACCTTGTGAACCTCGTCGTAGGTGATCGCCAAGTCGCGCGCGAGATAGGGTGCGCCCGCCTTGAGTTGGGCCGGCGTTGCCTTGGCCGGGTTCGTGAACTTCGGTGCTGGATATGGGTTGGCGGCCCGCTTCTTGTTCTCAGCGCGACAGACCGTCATCCGCCTTCTTTGCCAGCACCGCACGCGGCACAGTGGCCGCCATTGCCGCGCCGACTGCGATCGAGAAGACGCACGCCGCAAGCACGGCGCCGGCCGTAGATGATCTCCGTAAGTTGACCCTCACTTCCATTGTTGAAGTACCTAGAGGTCTTTATAAACCAAAATTCAGTCAGGACGAAACGTCACGTCGACGTCTTGATCCTGGCGACGCTCCTCCACCTTTCCGCGCTGCGTCAACGCGCGCTTGTCCGCATCCGTTGCCGGTTGTTCGACCACGACGGAGAAGCTGCGGGGCCAGAGTCTTCGGCTTGCAACGACGTTCCCTTCCGCCGCGAGCAGGGTGATGTGCGTTGCGAGATAGATCCACGTGAGGAGACCGAGCACGAGGCCGAACGTGCCGTAGGTGCTGTTCGCGTGCTTCAGGTAGTGACCGAGGTAGTAGCCGCCGACGAGCTGCAACGTCTCGTACGCGATCGCCGCGAATGCGGCGCCGCCACGGAGCGCCCGCCACGACACATCCCGAACCGTCAGGAGCCGGAAGCCGAGCCAGAAGAGGCCGAAGTCGATCACGGTCGAGGCGACGACCGCCCCGATCTTCGTCGCAACTCCGAAGCTCGCGCCGACGGTGCCGAGCCCTGCGAGGGCTGTCGCGGTGACCGTGCCCAGCCCGAAGACCGCGAGCAGGAGCAAGGCCCGGCCGCGCGCACGGAGCGCATCAGGGCGGCGGCGAAACGGCACGCCCCACAGATGGTTCATCGCGTTCTCGCCCGCCAGGAAGACGCCCATTCCCGACCAGATCGCGCCGGCCAGTCCGATCACGAGCGCGGGCACGCTCCCCTTCAGCGCCTGCACGTGCAGGTCGTGGCCGATCACCGGGAACTGCCCGAGCGTCGAGTTGACGATCCGCGCCTGCAGGTGCGCGTGTCCGCGCAGGACGAAACCGAGCGCGCTGACGAACACCAGCAGCAGCGGGAAGATCGCGAAGAAGCCGTAGTAGGTGATCGAGGCCGCGAGGTAGCCGGCCTGGTCGTCGGCGTACTTCTGCCGGATCGCAAGCGGGAAGCCGAGCCAGCCGTGCTGCCGTTGAAAGCGGTCGAACGCGTTGTAGCCGCTCCTGAATCCGCTCATACGTGATCTTTTGCGCACTCGGGCGCTCCTTCAACCCAAGCCGATCACGGGCTCGGAGCAGATCCGGCCCCAGACCTCGAGCGTCGCAATTGCTCGTTCGCGGCGCGAATCAGCTCGACCGGCGCCTTCGGCTGCCGGTCGTGCGTGAGGAGTCCGTTCAACTCCCCTTCCACATCGGTGAGCTGCGTCCAGACGAACCCTGCGACGTCTCCGAGCGTGCCGGTCAGCCGCGCGTACTCCGCAGCGAGCGCCTCGCCCGAGACGACGTGCTTGTAGGCGAAGTCCTCGGTCCCTGCGATGACGAGGGAGACACCGCCGCACTCGCCGATCCACAGTGGCTCGGCTGCGGTCGATCGATGTGCCGAGAGGTCGTCGCCGTAGTCGTGCACGTCGCGTAGATCGGTGATGCCCCTGTGCGTCCACCCGGACGCGTCGACGACGATGCGCGTCGAATCGCTAGCGCGAACCCGGTGCACGAGCTCGCGCTGAAACTCCTCGGGCGGGTCACCCCAGGCCTCGTTGAAGAGGATCCACATGACGATGCACGGGTGCCCGCGCAGTTGCTCGACGATCTCGTCGACCTCACGGACATAGTTCCCCTGCGCCTCAGGCGTCGAGAGATCGAGCGGGCTCGGGATGTCCTGCGCGACCATCAGCCCGAGGCGGTCGCACCAGTCGTACCAGCGCGGGTCTGCGACTTTCATGTGCATGCGCGCGAGGTCGAAGCCGAACTCCTTGACGAGCTCGACGTCGCGCCTGAGCGCCTCGTCGCTCGGCGCGGTGTAGACGCCGTCCGGCCAGTACGCCTGGTCGAGCACGCCCGCGAGGAACCGCGGCTCCCCGTTCAGGTGAAAGCGCCCGTCACGCAACTCGACGGTGCGCTCGCCTCGGTAGGTGCGGACGCCCGCCGTCACCAGCTCCGCAAGACATGGATCCTCCGGGCTCCACGGGCGGCCGCCGCCGACGAGCGTCTTCGTCACGGGTGCGCTGTCCACCACAGGCACCGCCTCGAGCCACACCGGACGCCAGATGCCGGTGGCGCGCGTGTACCAGATGCCGCCCGAGCCACGTTGCTTGCCGCGCGGTTGATATCCCTCCGCCGGGTCAGCCACGTCGACGACGAGCTCATGCTCGACCGACGAGTCGAGCGGCCCGAGCGCGACCGAGAAGTGCGTGTAGCCACCGGTGTGCGAGGCGACCTCCTCGCCGTCCACCGACACGACGGCGTGCCAGTCGACGCCTCCGAAGCGCAGCAGGACGTCGACACCGTCCCAGCGCTCGGGGACGCGGAACGACCGGCGGTAGCGCACGCGCTCGTGCACCTCCGCGCCGTGGCCGATGCCGGAGAGCGGCGCCTCGAAGGTGAACGGGACGACGATCGGGAGGGAGGGCGAGCCTGGCTCGAGCTGCACCTCCCACGTCCCGTCGAGCGACAGCCGGTCGTCGCGCACCTCGAGTGGCAGCGGGGGCGAGCTCACGTGTGCACCCACGCAGCGGCACCGGCGGGCAGCGATCCGTCGACCGGCTCGCTTGCAAGGCGTACCTCGCCAGGCGGGAGCGGCAGCGGATCTCCCTCGACGTTGACGAGACAGGTGAGCTCGTCACGAGTGAAGACGAGCGCGCCCGATGGACTGTCCTGCCACGCGAACCGGCCGTGTGGCCGCAGCGCGAGCGCTGCCCTGAAGAGCGCAAGCGTCGAGGAGGCGTCGTCGCGCTGCGCTGCGACGCTCGCCGCGCCCCAGTGCGCAGGCATCGGCAGCCACGGCTCGCCGGCGCTGAAGCCGAACGCCGGCCCTTCCGCCGTCCACGGC
>JACDGR010000366.1 GCA_013821525.1 Actinomycetota bacterium | reverse complement strand
GCTGCGATGCCTGCAAGCAGCGCGTGCGAGAGCTCGGCGTGATGAGCGCCGCGGGAAAACGCAAAACCTCGGGCGGTCAAAAAGCGAGCGCTGAAGTAGAGGCCGGTGAGAAAGACCCCGGTGATCGCAACGTCGTTGTAGTCGGTGTTCGACTGCGCGAGCACGATCGGCGTCAGAGCGAACAGCGCACCTGCGGTCAGAGATCCCGCTTTCGTCAGTCCGGCGGCTCGCGCGATCCCGATCACCGCTAGCGAGCCGAGCACGGCGAACACGATCTGAACGGCGTCGGTGAGAGTGTCGCGGCCGAGTAGCACGGTTGGCCACGCGAACAGGACCTCGGCGTCTGACGGGTAACGCTCGCAGCAGAACGCATAGGGATTCGTGCCGATCGAACCGCGCTGCACCCAGCTCGCAACGGCGGTCAGGTGATAGCTGAGGGCGTCGTACGCGAACGGCGGCAACAGCACTGCCAGGAACGCCCGCCACAGCGTCGCAGCGAGTGCCGCGGCGAGTAGGAGCCGCTGCCAGAGAGCAAGCGCACGCACTGCGGAGACGCTCGCGGGGATCACGCGAGCGTTCGCGTCCAGCGGTATCCCCGGTCGCAGTGCGAAGACGGCAAGCAGTGCCGCGTCCCCGAGCAGCGTCCCAACGACGAGCCACCGCCGGTCATAGTGATCGAGCACAGCGCCGACGGCGAGCGAGGTCACGAGGACCTGGGTGCACGCCAGGAGAATCGCCGCGATCACGCGATCGAGCGGATCCGAAAGCTCGAGCAGACGAGCTGCAAGCGCTCCTCCCAGGCCGGCCCCGGCGGTCGCCACGGTCAGTGCGACGACGTTCATGGCCGAAGCCGGCGACGGAGACCGCGCGCGAGCAGTTGCACGGTCTTCGCTGCCGCGGGGATCGGTGCCAGACGCGCCGCGCGGGCGAGCCGCGTTGCGGCAGCGCCCCTTTGGCCCGTCGCTGCATAGGCCGAGGCACGATCGAGATGCGTTGCCGCCAGCACCGTGCGCTCGAACCGGGTGCCGCGCCGCTCGGGGTGGCGTTCGAAGTAGCGCTGCACGACGCGCAGCCGATCCGCTTCGCCCGCTGCAACGCCTGCGGCCCCGGTTCGCGAAGCGCCATGCCGGCGGTAGTAGGTCGCGGCCAGCGGTTCGGCTCTCACCTTTGAGTGCTCGAGCGCGCGCAGGACGAAGTCCCAGTCCTCACTGATCGCATACCCGCCAACCCACGGCCCGGCGAGCTCGACCACACGCCGGGGGAAGAGCATCGAGACGTGCCGGACGTCGAAGCGGCCGAGGAGGCACGCCTCGACGACGTCGCCCTCGAGGGACGAGGCGATCGTTCGGGTCGGGCGCAGCTGCTCGTCACACACCACGGTCGCGCCGTATGCGACGACGTCGTCACGGTCACCGATCAGAGCGGCGAGCCGAGCGGTGCTGTCCAGCTCGAGCACGTCGTCGGCGTCGAGAAAGCGAATCAGCCTGCCCTGGGCATGCGCGATGCCCGCATTGCGCGCGGCAGCCGTGCCGCCGTGCTCGATGCGCACGACGCGCAGCCTCGGATCGTCGATGCCGATCAGCACCTCTTGCACAGGGTCGGGGCTGCCGTCGTCGACCACGATCAGCTCGAGGTCGCAGCCTCGCTGACCGAGCGCACTCTCGACAGCCTCGAGGAACCAACGCGGCTCGACCTGCCACGCGGCCATCGTCAGCGTTACCTCGGGCGCCACGTCAGAAGCCTCTCGACGGTGACGAGCTGGAAGCCCCGAGCGCGCAGCCCGGGGACGATCTGCGCCAGCGCATCGACTGTCGGCTGCCGCGAAGGTGTGCCAATCGACCGGTCGGGTGGGAGCGCATCGTGCAGGCAGACGATCGAGCCTCGCCGCACACGAGCGAGCACGCGTTCCGCGATCTTCCGCGCGTCGGGCTCACGCCAGTCCGCAGGGTCGACCGACCGCAAGACCGTCCGCTTGAGCCCGACGCTGCGCGCGAGGTCAGCGATACGGAAGTCCGTGTCGGCAAACGGGGGACGGAAATGCCGCGGCTGCCCGCCGGCCGTCGCGGCGATCAGCGCCGAGGTTCGCCTGAGCTCAGCTCGCACGTCCCCGTCGGAGAGCGTCGCCAGGTCGGTATGGCTGAACGCGTGGTTCGCGAGCTCGTGCCCTTCGGCGAGCGTCCGGGTGAGGATCGCCTCGTTGCCGTCGACAGCGGCGCCCAGCACGAAGAACGTCGCGTGTGCAGCGTGGGCTGCGAGGAGGTCGAGGATTGCCGGTGTCCAGTGCGCCGAAGGCCCGTCGTCGAACGTGATGGCGATCTCGCGCCGGTGGAAACGGCGTGGTGCGGCGTAGACGATCCCGTGCCGCGCGGCACGGAGCGCCGCGATCATCTGCGTACCGTCTTGGCCGCGGGGAGGAGACGCTCGACGACCAGCCACTCCGCGAACGCACTCAACGCTCCCGCGCTGTAGACCAGGTCGCCATGACCGCCGATCGACCGGCGCCGGGCCGGCCTGCCGCCGATCCGCACCGCACGCTCGCGCAGCAGGTCGCCGAGCCGCCAGAGCATGTGCGGATCGCGCAGTGAACTGTGCTTCGCGTAGAACGCCCCCTGGCCTCGGCCGTAGTCCCAGTTGAGCTTTCGCAAGTCTTTCCCCGACCGCCACGCCAGGTGTCGCAGCACCGCTTGCGGTGCGTAGTGGATGCGGTAGCCGGCCTCGAGCAGGCGAAACCCGAAGTCGTTGTCGTCGGCGGATCCGTACCGGCCTCCGGGGCCGAGGCGCTCGTCGAAGAGGCCGATCTCTTCCGTCACCGAGCGACGGAAGGCCATGTTGTTGCCGAACAGGACGTCGAAGCCGATCCGCCCCTCGTGGGTCTCGGGCCGCTCGTCGGTCTTCACCGAGACGGCACGGCCCGCGTTTGCCTCGTCGACCCCGGGCAGGATGCGGCCCGTCACGACTGCGCGTGGGCCGGCAGCCACCAGCGCGCGGAGCACCTGCTCGAGCCAGTCGGCTTCGACGACGACATCGTCGTCGATGATCACGACGACGTCGTGTCGCGCTGCAGCGATCCCGATGTTGCGTGACCGGCCGAGGCCCTTCGTCGCCGAGGCGATGTGCCGGATCTCCGTGTGCGCCGCTCCTGGCTCGACGGAAAGCTCACCGTGGACGCGGCTTTGATCGACGACCACGAGCTCGTCCGGCAGGTGCGATCCGGCGAGTACGGATGCGATCGCGTCGCGGAGCAGCTCGCCGCGGTCGCGCGTGCTGATCACGACGCTACTCGTCGGAAGGTCGCTCATCGCTTCCGCTCGGAGAGGAGCCAGCGCGTCCCACCGGCAACGATCCCTGCGACGTAGAGAAGGTCGCCGGCCGCGCGCACCGGCTCCTGCACGACGAGCCTCGGAAAGCGCCGCAGGCGCTGTCCCACATCACGCGTCGCCCGCTTGCGCATATGGCGCCCGCTCGTGGCGCGATGCTTCGCGTAGAAGCCGCCCTTCCCCTGACC
>JACDGR010000365.1 GCA_013821525.1 Actinomycetota bacterium | reverse complement strand
CCACTGATCAACGTCAACTATTCTTGCCGGTCAGCGACAACTATTCTTGCCGGTCGCCGTCAGGTTTCGATCGCAGTCTCGCCGTCCGTACTTCTGCCCTCGGGTAGTTGTCGTCGTGTCGGGTAATTGTCGTCACGCCTCCGCGTCGTAGTTGTCGTTGCCAGGTCAGGTCTCGTCGTCGTTCTTCTTCTTGGTGTTCCGCTTCTTCGCCTCCTCCGCGCGGACGCTTCCGCGATCGATTTCAATGATCGCTGCGTGGTGGACGAGCCGGTCGATTGCGGCGGCGGTCGTCATCGGGCTCTTGAAGATCCGGTTCCACTCGCTGAAGACGAGGTTGCTCGTGATGATCAGCGAGCGTCGTTCGTAACGCTCGGCCATCAGGGTGAAGAGCACCTCGGCCTCGTCGGCCGTCTGCTGCACGTAGCCGAGGTCGTCGAGGATCACCGCGTCGAAGACGTCGAGAGAGCGCAGAGCTTTTGGCAGGACGAGATCGCGACGAGCAGCGAGCAGCGTCTGCACGAGCTGGTAGGTCGGCGTGAAGAGGACGCTGCGCCCCGCTTCAACGAGCGCGTGGCCGAGCGCGCACGCGAGGTGGCTCTTACCGACGCCGGGCAGCCCGAAGAGCAGCACGTTGTCGGCCCGATCGAGGAAGTCACCGCTCGCCAGCTCCTGGATCTTCATGAACGCAGCGCGCGGCACACGCTCTCGGTCGAGGGATTCGAAGCTCTTCGCGGGCGGCAGCTTCGACGCACGGCGGAGACGGTCCACGCGTCGCTCCTTTCGCGCATCGGCCTCCTGCTCGCAGAGCTCGGCGAGCAGAGCGAGCGCCTGGTCATGCCCTGCGGTTGTGAATTTCGAGACGAGCTCGGTCGCGAGCGTCGGCAGTTTCCACTCGGTCAGGAGCGACGCGACCCGCTCGCCGAGCGCCGGCGTGTACCCGGACGTCACGACGCAGCTCCGGTGGCGAGGAGGGCGTCGTAGCAGGCGAAGTCGGGCATTCCGATCGTGACCGTAGGAATGGTCGGCTCGTCGGGGTGGGCCAACGTCTTCACGGCGATGTAGTCGAACGGGCACTGGCGCTCGAGCAGAGCGGCAAGCGCGGTCTCGACGGAACGCTCCGTCGTGCTCGCCGCGAGATGCAAGATCCTCACGTACTCGACGTCGGCGCGATCTCCTCGAGCATCACGGAGCGCATCGTAGGCGCGGCGAAAAACGAGCGAGGGGAAGAGGTCCTCGCGGTACCGGTACGCGGCGAACGCGCCCGGCTTCCGGACGAGCGACCAGATCACGTGGCGGTAGTCGATCCGGTGCGCCTTCTCCCCGCGGATGCGCGGCATCGTCTCGATGGTCTTGTCGCCGACGCGAACCTCGACGACGTCGGCGAAGACGCGGGCCTCGACGAGGTGTCCCCGGAGCCGAGAGGGCACCGAGTAGATCCGGTTCGAGATGTTGATGGTGCTCCACTTCCGGACTCGGACGGAGACCCGCGTGTACTCCGGCAGACGGATAGCCGGCAACGGCGCGAGCTGCGCGCGCTCCTCCGCGAGCTTCGTCTCGCGCCCGGTATTCAGTCGGTCGACGATACGATGGACGAAGGAGAGGTAGTCGGAGACGTCCGCGAACTCGCGACTGCCTCGGAGCCGCAACGCCTGGTCCAGGGCGGTCTTGAACACGTCGTGCCCTTTCTCCACGACGCCGTTCTCGTGCGCCTCGCCGGGCTGGATCCGAGACGCCTTGAACCCGTAGTGGTCGACGACGTCGGCGAACCGCTTCGTGAGCGTGCGCCCAGCCGTCAGCGCGAGCTCGTGAGTCGCGGCCGAGAGGTTGTCCAGT
The DNA here is from genome assembly GCA_013821525.1 of Actinomycetota bacterium. GTDB lineage: Bacteria > Actinomycetota > Thermoleophilia > Gaiellales > Gaiellaceae > PALSA-600. The sequence goes on along the minus strand of JACDGR010000365.1, from coordinate 1,678 downwards.
CGGACCGTGTTCGGCACCCCTCCGAGCGTCCACAGCGCACCTTGCAGCCCGGAGAGCAGGGCCTCAAACGTCTCGGCGAACGCGAGCTGAACGAAGCGCCAGCCGCTGCACGCCATGACCATCTGAAAGAAGAGATGCACGAACGGCAGGCCGGCGATCGTGACCGCGAGCTCGGTTGCGTGCGTGAAGTCGATTGACGCCATCCTCCCCGGCGCGTGCTCCTGAGGGAAATAGATCTCCTTCTCGGGGCCTCGCTCCGCGCGCCAGACCCGGACACGCCGCTGCAACGTCCTGAGCTGTCCGACGTCATACGCGTTGGGGTGTCGACGACACAGCTCCGCGAAGATGGTCTTCGTTTCGAGCTTGCCGTCCGTGTCCGCGACCAGCAGCGGCTCGATGTCCGCGGACCACACATCAACGAACGGGTCCGGCCGCGTGCGCCACGTCCTCGTCGTCTTCGTCGCCGAGGGCAGCGCGCCCCCTTGCCACTTCCTCGCCGCCCTCTCGCTCATCCCAGCGGCCATCGCGGCCGCCTCCAATGTCTTGCCTTCCATCCGCTTCCTCCTCAGCAAGCGGACCTGCTTGTCGGTGACCATCGAGGACCTCCCGAAAGCACCGGCACACGTCCGGAGCCCTCACGGATCCACGGTCGCACAAGCCGTCCGCGCGGCGGACCGACCGGCAATTCTAGTTGTCGTCAGCCGGCAAAAGTAATTGTCGCCGATCACATGCGGTTGGCCTCGGGATCACGCTGGTGCTCGAAGAAGAGCGGCAGGTCGTCTTCCGTGACATCGCGAAGAGGCATCGCGGACCTCTACCTCGCCCGCCCGCCGACGGTCTTCGTCATCCGCGCGACCCGTCAGCCGCGATGATCTCGTCCGCGTGTCACCGCTCCTCGACGCGCACGTGATCGCGACCCGCTCGTACCATTTCCACCGCGCCGTGAAGCGCGCGCGACCGCAGGGAAACCAGGGCGCCGTCGCTTAGAGTAACTCTCCGCGCGGATGCCGCTGCTACCCCATCGTGGGACGCGGACAGCCCGAGCTTCCTCTCGTGGGTCTGAGGGGCGTCAGATCTCCTCGCACCGCTTCAGCCTGGGGCACGCTGACATCCCTCCCGTGGAAGCCGCGAGCCGATGGGACGGCCGTCGAGAGGCGACTCGCCCAACCGCGATTTTCACCGACGCCGCTGCTTTTAACGGCTGGAAGAAAACTTCATTACATTCACTAGATTCACAATTGAACCAATTGAACCAATTGAAAGTTATACGTCAGCGTCGGGCTCACCCGAGGTATCGACGCCCTGCACGGTGATCGCGTTGAGCAAAAACGCTCGCAGCGTGTCGAACCCCATCTGAGCGGCGCGTGCCTTCAACTTCCGACGCGTGTCCGGCTCGAGGTCGAGTACGACGCGGATTTTCTTCGCAGGCTTTTTTGAATCGGCGACGGGCTCCGGCTTTGCCGCAGGACGCCGCGGCCGAGTGAACGGCGAGGTCTTCGTGTCCATCAGGCAGCGACTCGTTCCTGCCGCGCGAGCAGCTCCCATAGGGCGTTCACTTCGGCAACGGCACTTGCATCAGCGGTCATCCCGCGGTGGAACGACGGGTCGTTCGGGTCCGGCGCGATGTCCTCGAAGACTGATCTTCCGCGACGCGCCGAGGCGCTGTACGCAATTCGCT
>JACDGR010000026.1:3780-16795 GCA_013821525.1 Actinomycetota bacterium | reverse complement strand
CGTCGGGTGCTCCGCGCCAGCGTGCCGTTCATCGTCGGCTTCACCGTGATCTTCGTGCTGCTCGGTGCGGCGGCGGCTGCCGTCGGGAGTGCGGTCGACAAGCGCTCGCAGCTCGAGATCGCGGGGTTCGTGCTCGTCGTGCTCGGGCTTGCGTTCCTCGGGGTGCTGCCGTGGCCCGAGCGGGCTGTGGCGCCGGGGCTGCTGCAGCGGGCGCGGGGAACCGGGTCGAGCCTGTTGCTCGGCGGCGCATTCGCCGTCTGTGCGGCGCCGTGCATCGGCACGGTGCTCGCCTCGATCCTCGTGCTCGCCTCGTCCTCGGGCTCGATCGCGCGTGGGGTCGTGCTGCTGATCGCGTACTCGCTGGGGCTCGCGGCCGCGTTCGTCGCGGCCGGCATCGCCTTCGCGCACGCGATGCGAGCGTTCCGGTGGGTTCGGGACAACTACGCGGTCGTGCGGGGCGCCTCAGGCGTCACGCTCGTCACGCTCGGCCTGCTGCTGTTCTTCAACCGCGACTGGTGGCTGCGCGTTGCGCTCGATCAGGTATTCACGCGGATCGGGCTCGGCACGCTCTAGTGCCGCGAGTAGCGCCGCGACATCGACGCCCCGGTGCGTCGGAGCGAAGGCCGCAAGCCGCCGAATCGCCTTCTGCCGCTGGCGCTCTGCGGCGATCGGCTTGTCGCGGCCGGTCTGGTAGGCCGAGACGACCACGTGCACGAGTCCCTGGAAGAAGTCACGCTCCTCATCCGTGCACGCGCGCCAGGCGGCTTCGAGCTCCTCGTGCGCCTCGAAGTACGCTCCGAGCCGCCCGAGTGAGAGGCCGGCTTGGAGGTGGTGAGCGACGGTGCTAACGTCGCGCTCGGACATGGCGACGATCATGTTGTGTGGTGTAGACCTGCTCGTCCGCGGAAAGCTCGAGGCGGTGCTCCCCGAGCATCGGTTCCAGACCTCGGACGGAGTCGAGGCACCCGATCTCGTCGTCGTCGACATCGCGCGGATCGATCCGGACGATGTCGTCGAGACGTATCCCAACGTGCCGATTCTCGGCTACACGAACCACACCGACACCTCCGGTCTGCGCCGCGCGCACGCTGCAGGGTTCGACCAGGTAGTGGCAAAATCGGCGCTCTTCGAGCGCACGCGCGAGCTGATCGACAGCCTGCTCTCATCGGTAGAGTAGGCCGCCGTGACGTACGTGATCGCCGAGCCGTGCATCGACATCAAGGATCGCTCTTGTGTCGACGTCTGCCCCGTGGACTGCATCCACGAGGCCGGCCGCGTGCTCGTGATCGACCCCGAGGAGTGCATCGACTGCGGGGCCTGTGAGCCGGAATGTCCGGTCGAGGCGATCTTCCCCGAGGACGCGCTGCCGGAGAAGTGGCTGCCCTTCGTGCGCATCAATGCAGCCTACGGCGAGGGGATGAACGTCGTCGACCCGCTCGTTGACAGCTATGCAACCGAGCACAACGTCCAGAACGAGCCACTGGAGTAGGGTCGAACCGCTCGGCGACTTCGGGCGAATGAGGTTCGGATCGCTATGACCGACGACCTTCACGAAAATTCCGCTCTCTACGTCCTGGACGTGCTGGACGAGGACGAGCGCAGCCGCTTCGAGGAGCACCTGGCCGGGTGCGCGACCTGTCAGGGCGAGCTTCGCGGTCTCCGGGACACCGCATCGGCGCTCGCTTTCGTCGAGATCAAGGCCCCACCGTCTGCCCTTCGAGAGCGCATTCTCTCTGCGGCGCGGGCCGAGCCGCAGAACGTTGTTCCCCTGCGCCCGCGGCGCTCACTCGCCGTCTCGGTTGCGGCCATCGCGGCGGTCGCCGCGACGGCGGCTGCCGTCGGCCTCGGAATCTGGGCCGCGTCACTCCATCACTCTCTGGCGGGTGAGCGCGCAGCCTCGAGCGTGCTTCGCGACCCGCTCGCGCGCCACGTGCAGTTGCAAGGACGCCCGGGGGAGCTCGTCGTCGCTCGGTCGGGTGATGCAGTCCTGACGGTCGCGCTTCCCGCGCCGCCCTCCGGCAAGGTGTACGAAGCGTGGGTCGCGAGCCCGCGCCCGCAGCCCGCAGGCGTGTTCAACGGTCACACGTTCAAGCTCGCGAAGCGCGTTCCGCGTGGTGCGCAAGTGATGGTGACGGTCGAGAATGCAGGCGGCGCTGGTGTGCCGACGCATGCTCCGATCGTCTCCGCGCGCGCCTGACGTAGCATCGCAACGCGAGCGCGCGCGACGACGAGACAGGGCGTTGCGACGGTTTGACTGCAGCATGCAGTCCGAAGCGTGTGTTTTCCTTTTCAGCAACGTGCGCAGGAACTCGTACGTGCGCGTTGCACGTTAGAAAGCGACGTGGTAGGGAATCGTGTACGGAATCGTGCACGGTGCAATCAACTCAGGAGGTCATTGATGACCCAAGAGGATTGGAGTGGGACCGGTGGAACTACGAGCGCCGGCTCCCTGAGCGGTACGTCGTCGAAGAACGAATTCGCCGACGCGACGTGGGGCGACTCCGCCATTGGCGAAGCGTCGAGTGACGAGAGCACGGGGGCTACGCGCGCCATCGCCGTTCCGGCGACCACGCGTTCCTCTGCGCGCTCGGGCTCGCGTTCGTCTGGCAAGAGCACCGCGCCACGCTCAGGCTCTTCCTCGCGCAAGACGAGCTCGGCTCGTACGACGTCGCCCGGCAAGACCGGCGGCGCCCGCAAGACCAGCTCCACCCGGAAGAAGACGACCGCTCGTAAGACGAGCTCCGCACGCAAGACCGCGGCTCGGAAGACGACGGCGGCGAAGACGGGCGGGGCGCGCAAGACGAGCACGGCTCGCAAGACGGCAGCCCGCAAGACCGGGGCACGCAAGACGGCGGGTCGCAGCTCATCCGTCAAGAAGGCCGGAGCCAAGGGCGGGCGGGCAACCGCACGCAAGACGTCGGCTCGCAAGAGCACGGCGCGGAAGACCTCGGCCCGCAAGACCGGCGGCGCGCGGAAGAAGACCTCCGCACGGAAGACGGGCACGGCTCGCAAGACCGGCGCTCGCAAGAAGACCGGCGCTCGCAAGAAGACGTCGGCCGGCAAGACGAGCTCGGCTCGTAAGACCGGCGCCCGTAAGAAGACGTCGGCCCGCAAGACGAGCTCGGCTCGCAAGACCGGCGCCCGTAAGAAGACGTCGGCCCGCAAGACGAGCACCGCCCGCAAGACCGGCGCTCGCAAGACGGGTGGCGCGCGGAAGAAGACCTCCGCACGCAAGACGAGCTCGGCCCGCAAGACGTCGGGTCGCAGTCCATCCGTCAAGAAGGCCGGGGCGAAGGGCGGGCGGGCAACCGCGCGCAAGACCTCCGCTCGCACGGCTACCCGTTCGCGCAGCGCTTCGCGCTCGCGGCGTAGTTCCGGGGCCCGCGAGACTCGGACGCTCTCCTGCCTCGTCGAACGGTTACTCTGCGCGCCTGTGCGTCCGAAGACTCTCGACCACGTGGCGTTCTGGGTCACGGCTCGTGCCGAGAGCGCGGCCTACCTCGAACGACACCTCGGGATGCATGTGATCGCGGAGGACGAGCGGTTCACCTTGATGGGGAGCGATGCGCGACGCGGGAAGCTGACGCTGTTCGATGCGGAAGGCCCCCGCGACCAGGGCGCGCTCAAGCACGTCGCGTTGCGAGTGTCGGACCTCGCCGCCGCACGGCGCGCTCTACCGCCCGGCACCAGCGAATCGATCGAGCTCGGCGACGGCATCACGATCGTGCTCGTCGAGGCAGAGACGGACGTCGAGTACGACCTCGATCACGTCGCGCTCCACTCCGCGGATCCGGCAGCAACCGCAGCCGCCTATGAGCGCTACGGCTTCACCGCTGCCGGGCCGGCGCGGGTCGAGGTCGGTGGTGCACACGTCGAGTTCCATCAGGGCGAGCCCGGCGCGCCCGAGCGTCCACTTCTGAATCACCTCGCGGTGCTCGTCGACTCGGCCGAAGACGTGATCGCCGAGGCCAATGAGGCCGGCATCGAGATCGAATCGGTCGTCGATGCGGCGAACACGTATGCCGCGTTCCTCTGGGGCCCGGAGCACGTGCGCATCGAGTACGTCGAGCACAAGCCCACGTTCTCGCTGACGTGATCGAAGTTGCCGGGGCCGGCATGGCCGGTCTCGTCGTTGCCGCCCGCCTCCGCGAGCTCGGGGTCGACGCCGCCGTGCGCGAAAAGGGAACGCGCGTCGGCGGGTCGATGCTCCTCTCGTCGTGCGTGCTCTGGCGGCACGCCGACTGGGACACGTTTCGCGCTGAGTGCCCGGACGGCGATGAGCGGTTGCAGCGCCTCGTCTGGGAGCGGTTGGACGACGGGCTCGCCTGGTTGCGGTCGCTTGGTGCGGAGCCCGTCTGGGACGAGACTGGCAACCCGTGCACGACCGGCCAGCGTTTCGATCCGCGCTCGCTGACCACGATGCTCGCGGAGCGCGCGGGAGAGATCGAGCTCCATTCGGGCGTGCTCGACGACGCACCGACGATTCTGTGCACCGGCGGATTCGCCGCGTCCTCCGAGCTCGTAACGCGATTCGTCGCTCCCGCCGGGTCGCTGCGGCTGAGGGCGAACCCATGGTCAACCGGCGACGGCCTGAACCACGCGCTCGCACGCGGAGCGGCGCTGACGGGCGGGATGGCGGAGTTCTACGGCCGCAACATGCCGGACGCGGACTGGGACGAGACGCAACTCGTGTCGCTCTCGCAGCTCTACGGCCGGTTCGCCCGCTGTTTCGACGAGGACGGTGTCGAGTTCTTCCGGGCCGAGGATGTCTCATGGTCCGAGTCGAACATCGTGCAGGCGACCGCCCGTCGTCCCGGCGCAAAGGCGTTCTACATCCTGGACGCCGCAGCGCTCGAACAGTGGGTGCGCGAGCAGACCGTCGCCGAGATCGTGGCGGCCGCGCCGGCCGAGGCTCGAGTTTCGCTCACCGACCTGCCGTTCGACCCGCCGGAGGGCGCGCTCGCAGCGGTCAGGGTGATTGCCTCGATCACACACACGGTCGGCGGGCTGCGCATCGACGATCGCGCGCGCGTGCTCGACGCGGGAGGCACACCGCTCGAGGCTCTGTGGGCGGCGGGCGTCGATGCGGGTGGCGTCGCGACCGGCGGGTACGCGAGCGGCCTCGCGCAAGCGCTGGTGCTCGGTCTCGTCGCGGCCGAGGACGCCGCGGCAGCCATCTAGAACGGCAGCCTCTAGTCTTTGCCGACCGAGAAGGCGCACGGCCGCGTGTCGCCCGGCAGCGGCGACGCGCCGATCTTCGAGATGACGATCGTGTGCCCACCCTCTTCGAGCTCGGCTCCGACCTGGGGCGGTTCGCCGGAGAGCTCGCGTAGCGTGTAGCCGGCCGGCGACCAGGCAAAGAGCAGGTGCCCATGTGAGCCGTCCACGGCGCGCACTCTACCGCCGCGAAGAATGGGCGGGCAGCTTCACGGTGACCGTCGTGCGCTCGTCGTCCACCGTCACCTCGATCGTCCCGTGCAGCTGCTTGACGCGTTCCTCGACACCCTCGAACGAGCGCAGGCGCCGCTCAGGCTCGGCGTTGTCGGACACGCATGTCTCGACGCCACCGTCATCGGTGGGTGACATCCGCACCGCGATGCGGGTCGGCGGGCCCCGGCGCACGGCCTGGTGCATCAGCTCGCGAATGATCGTGTAGAGCGCGACCTGCGCGGTCTCGCCGAGCCGCTCTGCCTCGTTGATCTCCAGGTCGATGCGCAACTGGTTCGCGGTGCCGACCTGCTCGGCGAGCGCTGCCAGGGCAGGCCCGAAGCCCTGGTCGCGCAACACGACCGGCTCGAGCGCGAACGAGAGGTCGCGAAGCTCACGAATGGTGCTGCGTTGGCGGTCGAGCGCGGTTGCAAGCACGTTCTGGGCGTCGTCGAGCTTGCCGGTCGAGATCGCGTGCAGCGTTGCGTCGAGCATCAGTGCGATCCCCGCGAGGTTCTGCACAGGCCCGTCGTGTAGGAAGAGCGCGATGCGGCGTCGTTCGTCCTGTTCGGCGGCGATCAGCCGATCGAGACGCTCCTCGTCTGCCACGGGCGAATCGTCCTTTAGAGGCTCGATGCGCACATACACATCAAGCCTCTAATCGATGATCGCCTCACGCAGCGCGATCGCGACGGCGTGGGTTCTCGTATCGGCTTCGAGCTTCGTGAGGATGTGACGGACATGGCTCTTCACGGTCTCCTGCGAGATGAAGAGGCGACCCGCCACATCGGCGTTCGACATTCCGTCGGCGAGCAGTTGGAGAATCTCGCGCTCGCGCGTCGTCAGCATGTCGGTCTGGTCCTTGCCGGCGAGGAACGCAGGCATCAGGGCCGGGTCGACATAGCCGTCGCCCTGGGCGACCTTCTCGATCGCGCGGACGAGCGTCTGGTGCGGCGCCTCCTTGAGGATGTAGCCCTTGGCGCCGGACTCGAGGCCGCGGCTGAGCAGCGAGCGCTCGGAGTAGGCGGTGAAGATCAGCACCTTCGAGTCGGGGACGCGCTCGGTCAAGAGCTTCGTCGCCTCGAGCCCGTCCATGCCGGGCATCCGGACGTCCATGATGATCACGTCGGGCTTGCGCCGTTCCGCCATCTCCACGGCCGACGCTCCGTCAGCTGCCTCCCCGATGACGCGGATATGCGGCGCACGCGAGAGCGAGAGGCGCAGCCCCTCGCGGACGACCTCATGGTCATCGACGATCATGGTCGTGATCTCATCGGCCATTGCCGCATCTTACGCGGAAAGTAGTGAAAGCTGTTCATCGCGGGCGGGCGGCCGCAGCGGCTCGGGCCGCCGGTCGCGAATGCCGTGCATGCGCGCGAGCCGACGTACCTCACCTCGGGCCGGTGCGGTGGCGCTCGCCGGGAGGCAGGCGCGGCCCGCGTACAGCCGCTCGTACTCGGGCAAAAGCTCGGGCCAGTCGCGGGCCAGGCAGCTGAGGAAGTGCTCGCGCGTGCCGGGCTTCAGATAGAGCAGGTTGGCCCAGATCCCGCACGCGCCCGCTGCGCGCGCCGCCTCGATCACGCGCGCCAGCTGCTCCGGGCTGTCGGAGAGACCGGGGAGGAGGGGCGCCATGCCGACCGAGGCACGGACGCCGTGCTCGACGAGGATCGACAGTGCGCGCAAACGTTGTCTCGGCGGGGCCGTGCCTGGCTCGGTTCGCCGCCAGACGAGCTCGTCGACCGTCGGCACCGAGAAGGTGACCGACACGTCGGCTCTGCAGGAGGCTTCGGCAAGCAGTTCTGCGTCGCGCATGATCAGCGGCCCGCGCGTGATCACCGAGAACGCTTGGCGTGCGTCGCGCAGCACTTCGAGACACGCTCGGGTCAGCCTGTAGCGGCCCTCCGCCGGCTGGTACGGATCGGTCGCGGCGCCGATCACGAGCGGCTCGCCCGCCCAGCTCGGCCTAGCGAGCTGCTCGCGGAGCCGTTCCGCGATGTTCACCTTGACGCGGATCGATGTGCCGTAGCGCTCCTCGGCCGGACGGTCGGCGCGCTGCTCGAACGCGCGGACGTAACAGAAGGTGCAGCGGTGGACACAGCCCATGTACGGATTGAGCGACCAGGTGAACGGCATCCCGTTGACGCGGTTGAGCGCCACCTTGCACGGCTCTTCGCGGTAGATCGCGCGCATGCCTCCATACTAGAACATACGTTCGTATCGTCCAGTCTCTGGTTATACTCCGCGACCTGATCTGCGTGGACGACGACCAGCCGCCCAGTCCGCACGCGCCGCCAGACGTAACCGTCGCGAGCGGCGCCACGCCGTGAGGCCTCCAGCGTGACCTTTTTCCTCCAGATGCTGGCCCTCGTCGGCTTGTTGTTCCTGAACGGCTTCTTCGTTGCCGCCGAATACGGCCTCGTCACCTCGCGGCGCACACGGATCATGGAGCTCCAGCACGCGGGCAACAAGCGCGCACGCGCGGTGCTCCTGATCACAAAGGATCCGCCGCGCTTCATCGCGGCGATGCAGCTCGGCGTGACGATCTCCTCGCTCGCGATTGGTGCGCTGGGCGAGCAGGTGCTCGCACGGCACCTCGACACGTTCATGGCCTCGTTCCTCGCGGTCATCCTCGCGCTGCTGATCGTCACCTACCTACACGTCGTGATCGGTGAGCTCGTCCCGAAGGGGATTGCGCTCGGCCACCCGGAACGGACAGCGCTCTTCGTCTCGACGCCAGTGCGCTGGTTCTTCGTCCTGCTGCGACCCCTGATCTGGCTGCTCCAGCAATCGACGAACGTTCTGCTCGGCGTGCTCGGCATGGAACCGCCGGGCTCGGAGCACGAGGCCCACTCCGAGGCCGAGCTGCGCATGCTGCTCTCGTCGTCCGCCGAGCAGGGGGAGATCGAGCACGAGGAGCAGGAGATGCTCTCGAAGGTCTTCGACTTCGCCGACAAGGAGGTCTCGGATGTGATGGTGCCGCGCCCGGAGGTGGTTGCGATCTCGATCGCCCTACCGGCCGAGGAGGCGCTCCAGGCTGTCCTCGAATCGCCATACACGCGATATCCGGTCTACCGGGAGTCGCTCGACGACATCGTCGGCGTCCTGCACATCCGCGACCTGATCGAGGCGATGCACGACCGGGGGATCATCTCGGTCGACCTCGAGTCGCTCGTCAGGCCCGCCTACATGGTTCCCGAGACGAAGGATCTCGCGAGCCTGTTGACGGAGTTCCGCCGGACGAACCAGCACCTCGCCGTCGTGATCGACGAATACGGCTCGATGGAGGGGATCGTCACGCTCGAGGATCTGCTGGAGGAGATCGTCGGCGAGATCGAGGACGAGTTCGACCGTCCCGACGAGACGGTCGAGCAGATCGACGATGACACCGTGCGCATCGACGGCACGTTCCCGATCGACGACTTCAACGAGCGCTTCAAGGCAGACCTGCCCGACGAGGATTACCACACCGTCGCCGGGTTCGTGTTCGGCGAGCTCGGTCGCGGGGCCGGTCCCGGCGACGAGGTGACCCACGACGGTGTCCGCTTCCACGTCGACTCGATCGAAGGGCAACGCATCAACCGGATCACGGTCACCTTCCAGCCGTGGGACCGCCGCGAGCGGGAGGTCGCCGACGGTGACGGCGACGCAGCGAGTCTCTAAGATCTTCGCGGTGGAGGCGCCCGATCCGATCGACGAGCTCCGCGCAGTCGTCGTGAGCACGCCAGCAGCTCCCGCCGAGCTCACCGGCTATCTGCTGAAGGTGCGCGAGCGCGCCTACGCCGTCACCGACGGCGAGGTCGAGGCGCTGAAGGCGTCGGGCGTGAGCGAGGACGAGATCTTCGAGCAGACCGTCGCAGCCGCGATCGGCGAGGGACTACGACGGCTCGATGCTGCGCGGGCGGTGATCGAGTGAGGCTCGGCGTGCTCGATAGGGGCCACGCACCCGACGAGGCGGCCACGCTCGCCGAGATCCGCGAGCGCAGCGGCCAGGAGCCGCTCGGCGTCGTGAAGACGCTTCTCTATCGGCCCGAGCGGTTTGGACGCCCGTTCTCGGAGGAGCTCGACCGCGTGCTGCGCGGCCCCTCCGACTGGAGCGTGGGGGAGCGCGAGCTCTTCGCCGGCTTCACCTCGTCGCTCAACCAATGCCTGTTCTGAGCTTCGTCTCACGGCGCAGTTGCGTCGTACGCGCTCGGTGAAGAGGTTTGGGACGCGGTCGTCGCGGACTGGCGCACGGCGCCGGTGCGACCTGAGCTGCGTGCGGCGCTCGGGTTCATCGAACAGCTGACGCTGCGCCCCGACGAGCTGTCATCGGCCGACGTGGACGAGGTGCTCTCGGCCGGCGTCTCCCGGCAGGCGCTCCGGGACGCCGCGGCGGTGTGCTCGCTCTTCTGCATGATCGTGCGGCTCGCCGACTCGTTCGGCTGGGACGTCCCGACCTGGGAGCGCCTCCAGGCGCGGGCTCCGGCGATGCTCGAGGGTGGCTACGTGCTGGGCGCGATCAGGCAGCGCTGAGCTGCTCCTGGGCTGAGCTTCTTTACCCCCAGGACGCCTCGCTCATCGGCCGGAAGGCCGTCTCGAGGATCCGCATGTGGCGCGGTCGCTCGAGCACGAAGACGCAGACTGCTGCGACGTCCTCCGCGGTCATCATCCCCGGCAGCACCTCGGTCGAGCGGCCACGACCGTCGTCGAGGGCGAAGTCGGTGGCGACGCCGCCCGGGCAGACGTTCGAGCAGCGGATGCCGTGCTCACGAAGCTCGCCGTCGAGCGCCCGCGTCAGACCGACCTGGCCGAACTTCGACGCGCAGTAGACGGCCTCGCCAGGGAAGCCGCGGCGACCGGCCTCGGAGGCGAGCGTGATCACGTCGCCCTCGCGGCCGAGCATGTGCGGCAGCGCGGCGCGGATCGCGTACACGGTGCCCTTCAGATTCACGTCGAGCATCTCGTCGAGGTGCTCGCGGGAGAGCTCGAGGAAGGGACCGTAGGCGCCGACGCCCGCATTCGGCACGACGATGTCGATCCCGCCGAAGCGCTCCGCTGTCGCCGCACAGAGCTGCTCGAGCGCCTCGAGGTCGCGCACGTCGCTCGCGTGGGCGATGACCCCCTCGAGTCCGAGATCGTCGCCGCTCCGGGAGGAGAGGCCGAGGTTGACACCTCGCTCGCGGAGCATCCGGGCGAGCGCGGCGCCGATGCCGCGACTCGCGCCTGTGATCACGGCAGTCTTTCCCTGCAGGTTCGTTTCGGCTCCGGTCGTCATCGTGGTCAGGCGCCGAGCGCGGCGTAGACGAGCTCGTAGGCGCGCACCGCGTCCTTCTCCTGCTGCGCGGCACGGAGCTCGCCGTCGTCGATCTTCGCCGCGACGCCGTCGATGAAGTTCCAGTGGATCACGGAGCGTTTGACCGCGCCGACGGCGTCCTCGGTGTAGGGGTACAGGTCGAACCCGAGCCGCTCCCCGTTGTCGCCGTAGCCTGCGCGGCGCAGCTCGATCGCCAGCTCCAGCGTCTCCATGAACGCCGTCGCGCCGACCATGTTGTCGTCGTCGAAGGTGCCCCAGCCGGAGTTCGCGTGCTGGTGGCCGAGCAGGCCCTCGGCGGCGAGCAATGCCGCGTATTCCGCGAGGTTCTCGCCGTTCATGATCAGGTGCTGCCAGTCCATATTGACCTTGATGTTGTCGATCCCCTGCGCGCGCAGCGTGTGGATCACATGCAGCGTCATCCCGATGTTGCGCATCATGATCTTCATCGCGGGCTCGGAGTTCTTGTGCTCGAGGAAGAGCGTCACGCCCTTGTCGGCCGCGCGGCTCGCAGACTCGCCGATCCCGTCGATGAATCGCGCCCAGGACGACGTGTACGGCGTCTGGAACGGATAGTTGTAGCCCTCGATCCCGGGCCAGATGATGAAGTGGGCGCCGAGCTCGCCGGCCAGGTCGATCCCCTCGAAGGTCACGTCGAGCGCCGCCTTGCGGGTGGCGTCATCCGGAGAGCAGAAGCCCCCTTTTGCAAAACGGGGGTCGAGATGGAGCCCGCTTGCGAGGCAGTAGATGCCATGGCCGTCGAGGGCCTGCTGGATCTCCTCGAGGTTGTCGCGGGAGATCTCCTGCGGGTAATGAAACTCGTAGTCGTCCATCAGGTCGCCGAGACCTTCGACTGCGGTGCGCACTCTCGCGGCGGTGGCTTCGCCCGCCAGTTCGGGCTTGTAGCCGCCCGGGTTGAACCGGGTTGCCATCGCGCCGAACGCCCAGATACCGAGGCTCGTTTTCATCCTTCGAGCCTAACGACGCGCGCACCGTGTGCGCGAATCGTCTGTCTACGCCTCATGTCGCGGCAGGTGGGAGGCGTGGTTGCGACTTGACTCCGGGCTCCGAATAGAGGAACTTGCTCGATGAAGGAAAAAGTCGGATCGGTCTGCTTGCAGAGCATCGCACCCCGCCAGCCCCCCGCCGGTTCCCCTAGAGGTAAAAGGAGTTACACGTGAAGAAGGTTTTTCGTAGGTCGACGGCGCTGACGGTCGTCGCGCTTGCAACGGTCAGCCTCGCCGTGTTTGTGGTGGCGAGTGCAACAGCCAGCACGAAGCACAAGACGGCAGGCACACAGGTCTGTGTGCTGCTCCCGGACACGAAGTCCTCCGTCCGTTGGGTGCAGTTCGACGCTCCGGCCATGAAGGCAGCCTTTGCGAAGGCAGGCGTCACCGCGTCGATCAACAACGCGCTGAACGACCCGCTCAAGCAGAAGGCGCAGGCGCAGGCATGTATCGCTGCCGGCGCAACGGTCGTCATCGAGACGGCGCTCGACAACGGCTCTGCCGCATCGATCGAGAAGCTGTTCACCTCGAAGGGCGGCAAGGCGATCGACTATGACCGCCAGGTCAGCGGTGGCAGCGCGTCCGTGTACGTCACCTTCGACGGCAAGGCCGTTGGCGCAGCACAGGCCAAGGGCGTCCTCGCCGCGATGAAGGCGAACGGCACCTACAAGGGCGGCACGGTCGCCGAGCTGTGGGGCGGTCAGACCGACCAGAACGCGTTCTGGTTCAAGAGCGGCAACGACGCCGTCTTCAACCCGCTCTTCAAGAGTGGCCCGATCAAGAAGGGGCCGCAGCAGTTCGTGCCCGACTGGGATGCGAACAACGCCGCGACCATCTTCAACCAGATGCTCGTCAAGACCAGCAACAAGGTCCAGGGTGTCCTCGCGGCGAATGACAACATCGCCGGTGCGGTCGTCGCCGACCTGAAGGCGAAGAAGCTGAAGCCGCTCCCGCTCTCGGGTCAGGATGCTTCCGTGCAGGGCGTTCAGAACATCATCTCCGGCTGGCAGTCGGGCACGGTCTACAAGTACGTGCCGGACGAGGCGAACGCTGCCGCTGTCGCTGCTGTCGCCCTGATCAAGGGCCAGAAGCCGAAGACGAACACGTCCCGCAAGAACGGCTCGAAGAATGAGCCGACGCTTGCGCTGCCCGTCGTCTGGATCACGAAGGCCAACTACACGCGCCTCTTCAAGGACAAGTTCCTGAAGAGGACCGACGTGTGCGTCGGCGCGTTCAAGCAGTACTGCAAGTAGAGCTGAGCCCGACCCGCGGCGGAGGCGTCCTTCGGGAC
>JACDGR010000026.1:0-3770 GCA_013821525.1 Actinomycetota bacterium | reverse complement strand
GACCTCAAGACGATGAGCGAGACACCACTCCTTCAACTCCGCGGCGTCACCAAGACCTACGGCTCGGTCGAGGCGCTGACCGACGTCGACTTCGAGGTCAATCCGGGCGAGGTGATGGCCCTCGTCGGCGACAACGGTGCCGGCAAGTCGACGCTGATCAAGTGCATCGCAGGCACCCACGCCTACGACAGCGGGCAGATCTTCTTCGAAGGCCAAGAGGTGCACATCAACGGCCCGAAGGTGGCAGCTCGTCTCGGGATCGAGGTCGTGTACCAGGATCTCGCTCTCTGCGACAATCTCGACGTCGTCCAGAACATGTACCTCGGCCGCGAGGTGAACCGATTCCAGATCCTGAACGAGGCGGCCATGGAGCACACCACGGCCTCGACCTTGAAGAGTCTCGCCGTGACGACGATCTCGTCGATCCGGCAGCCCGTCGCGACCCTGTCCGGCGGCCAGCGCCAGTCAGTTGCCGTCGCGAAGGCCGTCCAGTGGAACTCGAAGCTCGTCATTCTCGACGAGCCGACCGCGGCTCTCGGCGTGGCGCAGACCGAGCAGGTGCTCGCGCTCGTTCGACGCCTCGGTGAGCAAGGCCTCTCGGTCGTGATCATCTCGCACAACCTGCACGACATCTTCGAGACTGCCGATCGGATCACCGTGCTTCGGCTCGGGCGGAACGTCGGCATCTTCGACCGGCGCACGACGACGCAGCAGGCGGTCGTCGAGGCGATCACCGCCGGCGTTCCGACGAAGGTGTCGGGGATCCCGTCCGTGCCGGCAGCCGGAGGCGTGGCGTGACGAACGTCGACGTCGTCGGGCCCGACGTCCCCAAGCCCGCCGAGGCGGACCAGCTTCCGGGCGGCCTCGGAGGCCTCTACGCGAGGGCCTGGTTCAACATCCGGACCGGCAATCTCGGCCCGGCCCCGATCATCGTCGGACAGATCCTCGTCGTCATCCTCTTCGGCCTGACGGCCACGAACTTCTTCACCGCTGTCAACTTCACCAACCTGATCAACCAGATGGCCGGGACGGCGATGCTCGCCTTCGGTGTCGTCTTCGTCCTCCTGCTCGGCGAGATCGACCTCTCGATCGGCTACCTCGCCGGTGTCGGAGCGCTGATCGTCGCGGAACTGCAGCTGCCTGGCAGCGGCCACCAGCTGAACGGCATCCTTGCGATGTTTCTCGCCGTTGCCGCCTGCGCGCTGATCGGCGGTGTGCAGGGCTCGATCGTCGCGTTCGTCGGCGTGCCGTCGTTCGTCGTCACGCTCGGCGGCTTCCTGATCTGGCAAGGCGTGATCTTGAACACGCTCGAGCAGCGCGGCACGATCATCATCCAGGACCGCTGGATCAACTACACCGACAGCTACGCCTTCTCGCATGTCGGCGGCTACGTGGTCGCGCTGGTCCTCGCCGCGCTCTATCCACTCAGCATCCTCTACAAGCGGGTGGCGGCCCGCGGCACGCAGATCGCCAGGGTGAACTGGACGGCCTTCGCGCTGAAGACGGTGGGGATTGCGATCGCCGCGTTCGGAACGGTTGCGATCGCCAACCACGGAAAGGTGATCGCGACGTCGCTGGGGCTGCCGCTCTCGGGCGTGATCGTGATCGTCGTCTTCATCCTGCTGACGTTCTTGGCGAAGTGGACGACGTTCGGACGTCATGTCTACGCCGTCGGCGGGAACGCCGAGGCCGCCCGTCGCGCCGGCATCAACGTGAAGCGCATCCGCGTCCTCGTCTTCATGCTCTCGGGCGCGACGGCGGCGATGGGCGGCATCATCTTCGCGTCTCAGGTGAACTCGGTGGCGCTGACGTTCCCTCCGGGCAACCTGTTGCTGAACGCGATCGCTTCAGCCGTGATCGGCGGCGTCAGCCTCTTCGGTGGCCGCGGCGAGGTGCGCGGAGCGCTGCTCGGTGCTGTGCTGATCGGCACGCTCCAGAACGGTCTCAACACGCTGAGCGTCTCGAACGGCTGGATCTACATCATCACCGGGCTCGTGCTCCTCGCCGCGGTCACGCTCGACACGGTCGCCGTCCGGCTCCAGGCCCGCTCCGGCCGCTAGTCAACCAGGTAGCCCCGTTCAGCGTTTCGCGAGGGCGAGCCGTGCGACGGCCACCCCGATTCGCCGCCCGACGGCGAGGTCGGCGGGAAAGTCGATCCCGCCTGCGAGTGCTGCGTTCGCTGCTGCGGCCGCCCGAGACGTGGACGAACGCCCTGTGAGGGCGGTGAGCACGGTGTTCGCCGCGTAGCCGAACGCGGCACTCTCGGCGGCGCCGCCCGGGGAGGCGGGGGTCTCGAGCGGTGGCACCCAGCTGTCGCCGCGGATCCAGCGACCGTGCAACCGCACCTGCACCTCACTGCCTCTGAGCCTGCTCAGACCGGCCACGAGCGGCAGGCCGCCGGGCGAGTGACCCTGGAACGCGAGGAAGCGGATGACCGAGATCGGGCGCGGCGCCTGGTCCGCGCGCTTGACGCGCCACGCGAGGATGGCTGCGTCGTTCAAGGCGCCGTTCAGGAGCCTGTAGAGGCGCAGGTCGGCAGCCAGGTCGCCGCTCGCCCGCGCGCGAGCGACGTCGTTCCAGCCGGCCGGCGACGTGTCGATGCGGGCTGCCCGCCCGCCCGCAGTTGCCCTGATCACCGCGAGCGCTGCCGCCTTGTAGGCGGCGGAGGCTGGATCATCCAGTGGGCGTTCCGGCACGCGAACACGTGCCGTGCCCGGAGCGAACGTGCGCACCTGCCCCCACTGCGAATCGACGAAGGTCTGAACCGTCGCGGGAACGCTCGTGACACCCACCGGCGGCTGCTGTTCGACGGCGAGTGGCTGCCAGAACGTCGGGTCGTGAACGGTCGATACTTGGCGGGCGACGACGAGCGGCGCGTTGACCGGCGCATAGCTCGTGTCGGCGTAGTGCAGTGCTTCGTGCGAGCCGTCACGCGCACCAGCGGCGATCTCGGAGGCCGCGGCGCGGTTTCCGATCGCGGCAACCGCATCTCCCGTCACCGACGTGAAGCTCGGCGAGAGGCAGAGGGAGCGCAGCCTGTTGCCGAGCAGCGTAAATGCAGCGCTCAGATTGGTGCCGAGCGACGCCCGCCAGACGAGGAGCCGGTAGGCGGCGAAGCTGACGGCAGTCTCGCGTGCGCCGGACGGGTCGCCGGCAGTCGCGGCGTAGGCGGCCGTCATGGCGCGCGCGAGGGCGAGCAGGTCGCGTGCCTGCACGGGCTCCGAAGCCTCGCCGAGCCGCAGCACTTCGGTCGCCGTCTCATCCCAGAGCGTCGCGACCGACTCGTGCGACGGGGTCGACGTGCAGCCTGACGTGCGGTAGGAAACGGCTGCCGCCGGTGCCGGAGCGGCGGCTGCCGGTACCGCGACGGTCACGATCCGGTCTGCCGAGACGTTCGTCAGATGGAGCTCGCGGCCCGACGGGAGGCGCACCGACACGCGGCGCGCGGCGGTGGCCGTGCCGAGCCCGAAGTGCAGTCGTGGGTCCTCCGAGGAGAGGTAGCTGCTCCCGGCCTGCACCGTGCGCGTCAGCTGCCGGCCGTCGGGAAGCGCGACGGTGACGACGGCGCCGGGCGAGAAACGTGAGAGCGCCACGTCGAGCCAGTGACCGCTCGGGCCTTGCGGACGGAGCAGTGCGATGTTGCCGCCGATCGTGTTCACAGCGACTACGGTGCGTCCGTCGTTGCCGGCGTCGGCTGCTGCGAGCCCGCGGCCGTTCAGCCGCAGCGTGCCCGGACGGAGGATCCCCGCGGCGTCGCCGTAGCCGCGCGC
>JACDGR010000364.1:2290-3561 GCA_013821525.1 Actinomycetota bacterium | reverse complement strand
CGGTGAGACACCCCAAGTCGAACGGTTTAGTGTACAAGGACCGCATCCTGCGCGAGGCCACGGCGTGCAAGCAAAAGGGCGAGCTTGGGTCCCTCCTTCGGCGGGAGGGCTTGTACCGCTCTCATCCCGCCGCCTGGAGCACAACGAAGGGCGCAAGGGGCTGGAGCCCAAGCAACGATGCACCAAGCCGAGGCCGCCAGCAGGCAAAGCAGCCCGAGCGCGGGTGATTGAGTTCGAGCGACAACTACGTCGCATGACGGCTCGAGCCGAGCACGCCGAAGCGATGGTGGAGATCCAAAGAAAAGTCTTACGGCTGCTGGGGATTGCCCTGCCGGAGAGCGACGACGAGACCTGATCACCGTGGTCGCGCAAGTGGCCGACAAGGTCGGCGTGCGAGCGGGGTGCGATGCCCTTGGGGTGGCTGCCGCCACGTTCTACCGACAGCGCGCTCCGCTGCACGGTCAAAACGTGCCGTGCGGGGTCGCGTGTGCGGCTGGGGCCGTGCAGGAAGAAGTGGCGTTCGCGGCTGGATGCAACTCCATCGGTGGGTGCAGGGAGCGGCCTCACTTTTTGCTTCCGCGCCCGAACAGCGTCGCAGGGACTTGCACGCGAGACGGCGTTTCGCGCGGTGATGATGGTGAGCGCTCTTGGCTTGGTCTCATGCGCGTCGATGCTGTCGAGGGTGTTCTCCGGTGCATCGCATGTGTGCTGATCCTGGCGACGGCCACTCGCGAGTGACCAGGACGATCGCCCTTCCCAGTAAGTAAGTCAAAAGGTAAATCGCTTGGAAAAGGCAGTTCTGCACCGCCTCAAAAGGATGCACGTGAGGAATGCCCAAGTGAAAGAAATCAATCCCAAGGATCACTCCGCGGCAATCGCGACATTTCTTCATACCGTCATCGGTCCGTTGTGTGTGCGCGAAATTCCGCGCGGCGATCTCGCTGCGGCCATGCGCACCATCTCTGCACAGCGCGTACGCGCCCCGGGGGCGACGTGCACGAAAACCCACGCGGTGCCCACCCTCGAGCGTTGGCTCTACGCTTACCGACGCGGCGGGCTCGACGCTCTCCGGCCGCAGCCAAGAACGGATCTGTGGTCGTGGTCGCCGCGTCCCATCCGAGGTTCGTCAGCTCGTGTGCGAGATCCGGCGCGAGCACCCGAGCGCATCGGCTCGCCTGATCGTGCGCACGCTGGAGGCAGACGGTCGACGCGAGCAGGGAGCGGTCAAGGCCGGCACACTGCGCAAGTTGTTTCAGCAGCAAGGCCTCGAC
>JACDGR010000364.1:0-2280 GCA_013821525.1 Actinomycetota bacterium | reverse complement strand
CGCCTACGGTCTGGAGCTGACCCGGTTTCGTGTACAGATTGCTACGCTGCTTCTCGGATCTTGTTCAAGTTCAATCGTAGTTCGAACTCGACCGGGCTGAGGTAGCCGATCGAGGAATGCAGTCTCTGTACGTTGTAGAAGGAGTCGACATAGTCCGCAATTGCCGACGTTGCTTCTGCGTGAGTCTCGAAGGTCGCGTGGTCGAGCATTTCCCCCTTGATAGTGGCGAAGAAGCTCTCAGCGACAGCATTATCCCAGCAGTCTCCCTTTCGGCTCATGCTGGCGATCATCGAGAAACTCGTGAGCCTTTCGCGGTAATCGGCGCTTGCGTAGACGCTACCGCGGTCGGAGTGGTGCAGCAGGCCGGGGCGCGGGCGCCTGGTGACGTAGGCGCTGCCGAGTGCGGCTAGCGCGAGCTCGCGGTCGTTGTGCGCGCTGGTGGCCCACCCGACGACTCGCCGCGAGCAAAGGTCGAGGATTGCGGCGAGATAGAGCCATCCCTGGAGCGTCCAAACATAGGTCACGTCGGTCACCCAGACGGTGTTGGGTCGTGCGACCGCGAACTCGCGTTTGAGCACGTTCGGGGCGATCGGGTCAGGGTGCTTCGAATCGGTCGTGATGCAGAACTTCTTGCGTCGTCTGGCCACGATACCCTCGCGTCGCATGAGCCGAGCGACGCGCTTCCTGCCAACACGCCGCCCGCTCTTGCGAAGCGCTCGATGGACGCGCGGGCTGCCGTAGTTGCCTCTGCCAGTGCTGTGAGCGGCTTTAATCTCCACGACGAGTCTGTCGTCATCCAGCTCCCTCGCGCTCGCACCGCGGCCCAGCCAGGCGTAGTAGCCGCTCCGGGAGACGCGCAGCACCTCGCACGTGACGATCACTGGCCAAATCGCCTTCTCCGCGTGGATGAATGCGAACCTCATCCGTTCTCCTTCGCGAAGAAGGCCGTGGCTTTTTTTAGGATGTCGCGCTCCATTTCGAGCCTTTTCACCCGCTTCCGCAGCTCGCCAAGCTCACTGCGCTCGGCAATCGCCAGGGTCTGCGCCGGACCCACGTCTGCCTTCACGTTGTCCTCAGCTCGTGCGACCCAGGCGCGCAACGCCGTCTCGCCCAGGTCCAGGTCTCTGGCAACCTGTCCGATGCTTCGATCGCCAGCCCGGCACAGTCGCACCGCGTCCGCCTTGAACTCGGCCGTAAAAATTCTTCGCTTCCGCTTCGCCATGGATCACGTCCTCCGCGCAGTCTCGCGCATTTCGGTGTGTCCACCAAACCGGGTCAACGCCAGTCTACGTCGAACAGGATGGCCCACTCGATATCAAACCATCGAGCTGACCCAAAGGGTCGGTCACCCGATCGCCGCGGACCACCCAGGTCTGGGGCCGAGCTTCCCAATCCGATCCCCGGGCACCTTTGGCTGCGCCGCGCCTTTGCTCGTGCATTTGGCCATTCGTCATCGATGCCATCGATGCGTCCTATTCGAACAATCCATGGGCTGGTTGCTCGTACCGGCGTATGCTTCCGCTCGAGCACAGGGCAGAACCGTAGTTAACGAGCTACACCGAAAACGCCAGATCCACACAGGTGGACTTCGGAGTAGTCGCTACCCAATCCCCGACGATCCCGCGACTCGTGGGTTACGAGCTCTCGCGCTCCTGTGGTGACCATGTGGGATCAGGATCAGAGGCCAAACGGAATGATGACGACTCCTAAGTTTAAAGTGGCGATGACCGTCGACGACTTGTTCATGTGGCCCGGACTTCCGTTTCCGGAGGCCTCATCGGCACAGAAGGTGAGCCAGCAGCTCATCGAGGCGTTTCGCAACAACGGCGTCGGGCAAGTGTACGCCTTCTCCTGTACCCAGCCAGCCGAGGGTACGAGCACCCTTCACGAGGTGCTCGATGCTTGGTGTGGCGCGGGTCACCACGTCGGCAATCACACGCATTATCACTGTGCCGTGAATTGGTGCTCGGCAGAAAATTACGCGCGCGACATGGACCGCTCGGAGAAGATTCTCCGTCCGTGGATTGAGCGCGCTCCCACCCGGTACTTTCGGTTCGCGTTCGATATGTGGGGGGAGGAAAAGAAAAAGACCGACGAGCTCATGCTCAAACTGGCCAAAACCGGCTTTCACTATGCACCGATCAGCATGTGGTTCTCCGACACCTTCTTCATGTTTCCTCATTTCCGCGCGACGGCGCAGCGGAACTGGCGCGTCGTGGGCGAAGTCGAGACGCTGTTCATCAACCAATGGATGGCCCAACTGAAGAGCCAGGCCGACGG
>JACDGR010000363.1 GCA_013821525.1 Actinomycetota bacterium | reverse complement strand
GCCCGGAGGCGATCCAGACGGGGTACTCGAGCAGGTTCGACATCGCGTTCGCGTTGCGGTAGAGCACGAACGTCGACGCGAGCAAGAGCCCGAACAGAGCGAGCGAGATGACGACGGTCGGGAGTGCGATCGCGAACGCCCAGGGATGAGCGAAGTGGAGTGGCACCCCGAAGAGCACGCGACCCCACACGAGCGTCGCGAGTAGCGCGTAGGCGCCGGTGAACGTGTTCGCGAGGCAGAACGGAAGATAGATCAGCGGTAGATCGACGGGTGAGGCGACGCCGAGCTCGAGCGTCCCCTGCCAGCGCTGCCACTGGATCATCCCGCCGGAGGCGAAGAGGGTGGTCGACCAGACGCCCATCATCCCGGCACCGAGCGAGACGTAGAGCAGCGTTCCGGGCCGACCGCCGGATCGGAACATGTAGAAGGCGATCGTCGCGAAGATCACGGGCTGCACGACCGCGATCAGCAGGAAGAACTTCGACGCGACGAGCATCTTCACGTTGACGACGAAGCCGGCACGGATCAGGCGGAGGATTCTCATGCGCGGTCCAGGGTGCCGAGCCTGCGCCCTTCCTGCTCGAAGAACCGCATCAGCCCGAATCCGACGAGCAGGTAGGTGAGGCCGAGCGCGAGCTCGCGAAGCAGCTCGGACGAGACGCTGCGCAGCGACGCGCCCTCGGCGATGCGCCGCGCCGCCGCGATCGAATGCGTCATCGGCAGCCAGTCGGCGGTCCTGTGCATCCAGCCCGGCAGCTTGTCGAGCGGGATGTTGACGCCGCAGAAGATCAGGAGCACCGCCATCGTCAGGTTCGCGATGATCGGAACGTCGCGCATGCGCAGCCCCACTGCGCCGGTCAGCATGCCGAGGCCGGTGCACGCGAACGACGCGAGCAGCAACACGAGAGCGAGCGCCGGCACCTGCGACCACGGCATGCGGAACCCGAGCAGCAGCGCGCCGCCGAGGAATCCCGTCGCTGCGGTTACCGCTGCGTTGACGAGCACCGGCAGCGCGCGACCGAGGAACAGCGCTGCGCGGTTGGCCGGTGTTGCGAGCACCGCCGAGAGCGTCTGCGTCCACCGCTCACCGTCGATCGCGAAGCCCATTCCGAAGAGCGCCGCGACTGAGGCGGACTGCACGGCGTTCCCGACGACGAACCACGAGTCGGACTTCAGATGTGCGGTGCGACCCAGGTAGGCGAAGAACAGCACCTGGGTCGTCGGCCCGAGCAGCATCGTCGGGATGTAGATCGACGGCCTGATCCACGAGAAAAGTGCACGGAAGCTGATCACGCCGCCGACGAAGAAGATCCGGAGCCACGTCTTCATGTGAGGGCGAGCGTTGCGCGATCGCGGGCGAGCCGTTCGAAGTGATGCAAGAGCAGAAACGCCAGCACGGTGTAGGCGACGGTCAGGGCGGCGCACACGAGCAGCGGCACGCCGACGTCGCCCCCGATCGCGGCCCGGCGCACCGCGCGCATGCCCCACGTCGGCGCGAGCGCCCACGCGAGCGGGTGAACCCAGCCGGGAAGCAGCGAGAGCGGGATCAGCATGCCGGTGATCAGCCAGATCGGATACTCGAGCGCCTGCGACAGGTTGCTGGCCGAGCGGTAGAGCACGAAAGACGAGGCGAGCACCAGTCCGAGCATTCCGATCGAGAGCACGGCCGCGGGGATCGCGACCGCGAAGAGGAACGGATGCAGCACGTGGATCGGGACGCCGAAGAGCAACCGGCCCCAGAGCAGCGTCGTCGCGATCGAGTACACCCCGATGCCGGCGATCGCCACGGTGATCGGAGCGAGGACGAGGATCAGCCGGGCCGGCGTTCCCACCAGCAGTTCGAGGATCCCGAGCCAGCGCTGCTGCTGGATCGCCCCGCCGGCGCTCGTCGCCGTCGTCGACCAGATACCCATCACCGCAGCGCCGAGTGCCGCGTAGAGGAGCGACGGCGCCTGGTGCGTGGCGCGGAACATCAGGAAAGCAAGCGTCGCGTAGACGAGCGGCCAGATCGCTGCCGTCACCATCATGAACGGCGAGGCCGAGAGGTTCTTGAAATGGAGGACGAACCCCGTCCAGAAGACGCGCGCGCCGCGAGTCATTCGGCCGTTACGAGCGCGACGTAGGCGTCTTCGAGCGTCGGCTCGCGGGAGGCAACCCGGCCCACCTCGACGCCGTCGAGCTCGGAGAGGAGAGGGGCGGTCAGCTCGCGCTCGCTTGTCGTCTGCACGATCAGGAGCTGCTTCTGGTCGCGGTCCTCGACGGTGACGGCCGTGACGCCGTCGATCCCTCGCAGCCGCCCGACGGCCGCGTCATCGACGCCGAACACTTCGATCTCGGTCACGCGGCCGCCGGCCACGTTCGCCTTCAGCTGCGTCGGCGTCCCCTCACCGACGATCGTTCCCTTGGCGATCACGGCGATCCGGTCACAGAGCGCGTCGGCCTCGAACATGTAGTGCGTCGTCAGGAGGACGGTCTTGCCGGTCGCGATCAGGTTCGCGATCAGCGTTCGCAGCTCGCGCGCGCCGACGGGGTCGACGCCGATCGTCGGCTCGTCGAGGAACACGACTTCAGGGTCGTGGAGGATCCCGCGTGCGATGTGCAGCCGCTGGCGCATCCCGCGCGAGTAGCCCTCGACGCGTTCGCTCTCGCGCCCTTTCAGCCCGACGAGCTCCAGCACCTCGTCGATGCGCGCTCGCTGCGCCTTGCCCGAGACACCGTAGAGCTCGGCGAAGTAGCGCAGGTTGTCGTAGGCCGAAAGTCGCTCGTAGAGGCCACGGTCGCCCCCGAAGACGTACCCGATCCGCTGCCGCACCTCGCGGGCGTCGTCGACGACGTTGTGCCCCAGCACGCGGGCCTCGCCGCTCGTCGGCAGCAGGAGCGTGATCAGCATCTTGATCGTCGTCGTCTTTCCGGCGCCGTTCGGGCCGAGCAGCCCGAAGAGCTCGCCCTGCTCGACGGCGAACGAGATGCCGCGCACGGCTTCGACTTCCAGGGGCTTGCGCCGAATGACGCCCGTGGTCGTACGGTAGGTCCTGCGCAGCTCGATGGCTTCGATCACCGCCATAGCCTTTACGTTAACCGCCCTCGTGGTCGGTCACTCGGTGCGAGGTCGCCCGATTGAGCTCGTGCACGTCGCAGGCCCGGGGCCGCGCGTCCTCGTCGTCGGGGCGATTCACGGCGACGAGACGGCAGGGATCGCAGTCGTTCGAGCCCTCGAGCATGCGCACCCGCACGCCGACCTCTGGCTCGTCCCGTCGCTCAACCCCGATGGAGTCCGATCCGGCACGCGCCAGAATGCGCACGGCGTCGACCTGAACCGCAACTTCGGCGCGATGTGGCGCCGCGGTGGCTCTCCCGGCTCGACCTACTACTCCGGCGCTCGTCCGTTCTCGGAGCCGGAAGCCCGCGTGGCGCGCGAGCTGATCCTGCGCGTTCGTCCGGCGGCGACGGTGTGGTTCCACCAGCACATGGATGTGGTGTGGGCCTACGGGCGCAGCACCGCCGCGGGGCGGCGGTATGCGCGGGTCGCAGGGCTGCCGTTCCTACATCGTCCGTGGCTCGC
>JACDGR010000362.1 GCA_013821525.1 Actinomycetota bacterium | reverse complement strand
CTCCTCGACCGCGCGGCGGACGGGCCGGTGTTGGCGGCGTCCTACGACGGAGTCCGGAGCCACCCGGTTCTGCTCGCCCGCTCGGCCTGGGCTGCCGTGCCGGACGAGGGTGGGCGCGCGTTCGAGGCGGAGCTCGTCGACTGCTCCGACCTCGAACCTCCGGGCGACGTCGACTATCTCCGCTAGAGCGGGGTGCGCAACGCAGCGAGCTTGGCCTTCAGATCAGGCGACATCGCCTCGGCCGTCGCAACGCGCACGTAGTGGCGGAGGCGCTCTTCGAAGCGGTAGCGCTTCGCGCACCAACTGCACTGCTCGAGATGTCGCTCGGCCTCCTGGACTTCGTCCGAGGAGAGAGAACCGTCGAGGAACGGCTGCATCATCTCCTCGCATTTCTCACACCAGTCGATCGTCACTGCGATCCTCCGTCAAGCCAACCGCCGGTCATGAGGCGACCGCTTCGTCGGCGAGGTTCTTCTTCAGGATACGCCTGCCGCGGTGCAGGCGCGACATCACGGTGCCGATCGGGACGTCGAGGATCTGTGCAGCGTCCGCGTACGAGAACTCGCCGATGTCGACGAGCACGATCACGTCGCGAAAGTCGTGCGGCACGTCCGCGAGCGCATCGACGATCGAGTCCTGGCTCAAGCGCTCGAGCACGCGCTCCTCGTCGGGATTCTCGTCGGGCACCTGCGACTCGAGCTTGTTGTAGAGGAAGTAGTCCCCTGCCTCGGTGTCGATCGAGGTCGTCTGCGGCGAGCGTTGCTGCCGACGGCCGCGATCGATGTTCAGGTTCGTCAGGATCCGCAGCAGCCACGCGCGCAGGTTCGTGCCGGGCGTGTACTGACGCCACGAGCGGAACGCACGCTCGTACGCCTGCTGGACGAGATCCTCGGCCTCTTCCTTCGAGCCCACGAGCCGGCGGGCGACACGGTAGACCTGATCGCTCAACTCGAGAGCCTCCTCCTCGAAGCGAACTCGCGCTCTCGCTTCTTCGGCGAGCCTGCGTGTATCGGCGGTCGACGGCGGGCTCTCGCTCATCCGGCGGCCACCCTAGCAAGGGGCATAAACGCAGCCTGAGGGTGTCGGATTCCCCTATTCGAGCATGAGAGCTGAGAGAAGACGCCAGCGAACGGGAGGTTCTGCATGGAGGGCCAAGAGGTCGTCACGACCGAAGACCAGAAGCTCGGCACGGTGATCGCCGAGCGCGACAACTGCGTGATCATCGAATCGGGTCACCTGTTCAAGTCGAAGCACGCGATCCCGCTCGACTTCCTGCACGACGAGGGCGGCGTCCTGCGCGCGACCGTCGGCAAGGACGTGGTCGCAGACTCCCCGAAGGTCGACATCGACAACTGGGACGTCGGCCCGGTGCGCCGTCACTACGGCCTCGACGGCGAGTTCCTCGTCGACCCGGATCCGGACGGTCTCGACTCCGCCGAGACTGCGGGCGCGCGACAGGGTGTCAACCCGGCGCCTGCGGATCGCATCGCAACGCTCGGTGGCGTCAACGACCCGGCCGCCGACAAGCCCCTGATCCGCGATCGGATGGCGAATGCGAACGATCCGACCGGGGTGACGGCGAACCTCAGCGACCGGAACCGCACCGGCGACTGATCGCGTCTGAGGGGGCGAGCCTCTAGACGAACGCGGACTCGCGGAACCCGCCGCGCGTCATCGTCTCGACGAGCGCATCCCGCGTGGTGCGCTCGTCGTAGTAGGTGAGCACGACCTGACCCATCAGGTTCGCGTTCGCCGACTCCAGACCCTCGGTGCCTTCGAGCGTCGAGGCAAGGCGCATCACGCAGCGCTCGCACCGGATGCCGCTGACCTGGATCTGCTCCGTGACGATGGCCACGCGCTCACCTTACCCATCTAGGTCCGCGCGACGATGTCGGCAGCGGCGGCCGCCGGTGAGCTGCTCTCCGCCTGCAGGTCGCTCTCGCACGCCGTCGGATCGATACGCGCGAGCGCCTCGCCGCCACCGAGCGACGCGGCGGCAGGCCGGACGAGGTCGAGCAGCTCCGCGCCGAGCTCTGCCGCCGGGACGAAGCTCGTTCCGCCCGGGTGCAACAGTTCGCCGCGCGGCCCGAAGCGCGCCGCGGCCCAGCGGTTTTGCGCATAGTCGCCCCGGCCGCGATCGCCGAGGAGCGCTGCGTTCTCCGGTAGGCCGACGTCGAGTGCCGTCGCGCACATCGCCTGCAGGAGCGCCGCGAACGACGACGAGAGGCGAACGTCAGTCGGCTGATCCGCGATGCGCACCTCGAGCGTGCCGAGCTTCGGATGCGGGCGGACGTCCCACCAGATGCGGGTGTAGTCCTCTGTCACCTGCAGCCGCGCCAGCCGATCGACCCAGGACTCCCACTCGGCATAGGACGCGAACGCGGGCGGCGCCCCCGAGCGCGGCAGTTCCGCGAGAACGGGTGCCCGGTTCGACGCCATGCCGGTCAGCTCGCCCGCAAACCACGGCGAGTTCGCGGAGAGGGCGAGCACCACGGGCAGCCAGGGCAGGATCCCCTCGAGGCAGCGCCACGCCTCGTCGGCCGACGGCATGCCGACATGCACGTGTAGCCCCTGCACGCCCTGCCGCCGCACCGTGCTACCCCCGTAGCCGACGAACGTGACGTACCGCTCCTCCTTGACGATCGGCTGCGCCTCCGGCTTCGCGAATGGATGCGTCGCGGCGGCTGCGATCGCAAGCCCCTCCGCCCTGGCCGCCTCGGCCGACGCGCGTCGCAGCGCCGGCAGTGCGAGCTCCACCTCACCGACCGTCTCGCAGACGTTCGTGTTCGTCTCGAACACCGAGGCGAAGAGCTCCGTCTTCAGCTGCCCCGGCAGGTCGAGCCCGGCGACGCCGCGGAGTATCCGGTCGACGGCGGCGACCTGCTCGTGCGTCTCGCCGTCGAGGATCATCAGCTCCTCCTCGACTCCGAGCGAGAACGGAGCGGTCTCGCCGAAATGTTGCTCGATCACGTGCGGTGCTCGCCTACGTGCTGCTCGTCACGTCTGCGCTTTGACGCCGTGCACGGGCCGGCCGGCGGCCACCCAGGCGTAATACGAGGCGCTCGGGCCGTACTCGGAGCGGTAGGCGGTGACCCTGGGGTTGCGGCCGACATCGCGGGCACGAGCGGCGTGGCGCAGCATGTTCGGGTCGTCGGTCTCCTGCCAGACGAGGATCAGGTGGGCGGCCGTCATGAACTCGGCGACGAAGGAGCAGCCCGTCGCCGGGCACGGGAACGGGTCGGTCCGGACGCAGACCCAACCGTCGTGGTCGCCGCTGCCGTCGTCCTCCCACAGCTCGTTGTCCTCATCTATGACGCGCGTCGATTGGAAATCGACGACGATCTGCCCGCGCTCCATCGCGCACAAGGTAGCGCCGAGCCACTCACCCGCCCGAATCCCGTTACTTCGGCGCTTGGCCGAGCTTCACGGTCACCTTTCGCTTTGCGCCCTGACGATAGATCTCGAGCTGCACCTTGTCGCCGGGACGCTTCTGGGTCACGGCGTCGCGCAGGTCCTCGTAGGTGACCACCCTCGCGCCGTCGATGCCGACGATGATGTCGCCGCCGATCGCGTAGGAG
>JACDGR010000361.1 GCA_013821525.1 Actinomycetota bacterium | reverse complement strand
AGGCCTTGAACACCAGCGCTTCGAATCCCGGCGTGATCGGCGTGCCGAGCTCCAGGCTCAGGGCTTCGGCCCGCGCAATGACTTCCTGCGGGTCCGAAATTTCGGCGGGGGTGATCTTGTTCATCACCTCGGCTGCCGCGTAGCCGAGCATCCTTTCGGCGCCCACGTTGAAGATCTGGATGACCCCCTTCGCGTCTGTTGCGATGCTCGAGAAGTTCGCGCTGTTGAAAATAGCGTTCTGCAGAGCGCCCGCCTTGACGAGCGCTTCTTCCCGCAAGTCACTGAGGATTGCTTCCATCCTTCAGATGTAGCACCAGCTGCAGCCGACCTACTCGCAATATCAGAATGCGGCAACCACACCGCGATACACCACGACGCATTGCGTACGCTAGACGATAAAGGGTCACACGAAGACTCGAGGCGTCGATAGCGAGCCGCTTCACGCCGCGGTACGGCTGGACGCGTTCAACGCGTTGACGTCGCAGAGCGCTCCGGTCGATCCCCGATCGAACAGGCATGCGCGCCGTCAATCGAGATCGCCGCACTGTCTGCTTCCGTCAGTCAATGTGGGCAGATCCTCTGGCGCGTGACGAATGATGACTACGGGTGATTGCCCACTCGGACGGGCCGGCGAGCATTCCGCGTCACTGGGTGGAGCGACCCGAGACCACGGTGCCAGATTGCACCCTCATGGGGCCACCCACAAAGCAGGGTCATGGGGCCAGGGGGAAGGCGTAGCGAACGGGCACAGAATGCCCGAGACCGCCGAGCGTGTCGAGGCCTCCCGGAGCCGGGCGCGCAGCGACCGGGGACGCGCTTTTGTTGCAGGGTCATGGGGCCGCCTCGTGGGGCCCGCGCGTCGGCGCTCATATCTCGCCGCCCGGCGAGCGATGAGGCCGCTCTTGGCATGAGCGGCTGCGGCGCAGCGGTCGTCGACGGCGCGAAAGAGATCGGCCCCGGCACGCCGCGAAGCCCCGGGGCCCATCTCCTTTTCACTGACGTCGCTTGCGCGGATGCACCGGTGTTTTGTCGCGCGCCAGCGATGGCTCCGGTGCTGAGGCGTCGAGCTTGGGCTTGAGCCGTGGTCGATACGACTCGCCTTCGATGACGAAGTCGTAGGCCGCGTTCTTGAAGCGGTCGACCGCGCTCTGCGCGAGCAGCACGTCGTCGAACATCGCGAGCCACTCCGCAGTGTCGCGGTTGCTCGTGATGATCATGGACCCGCGCCCTGTGCGTTCGAGGAACAGCTGGTACACGTCCCGGCTCTCCTCCTTCGTCATCGCCTCGAGCGCGAAGTCGTCGAGAATGAGCAGGTCGACGGTGGTGAGCGCGATCATCTCGGCGTCGCGCGAGTTATCCAATCGGCTTTGACGAAGGGTCCTGAGCATGGTGTCGGCGCGCAAGAAGCGCACGCCGTAGCCGTGCTTGCAGGCAAGATGCCCGAGCGCGCTCGCCAAGAAGGTCTTGCCCACTCCGACCGATCCGAGCACGACGATGTGCTTGTGTTCCTCGAGAAATCGAAGACTCGTGAGCGTCGCAAGCAGGCGCTTGTCGAACGACACCTTGGCGCTCTTGTCCCAGCTTTCAAGTCTCATGTCCGGGTGCAAGCCGGCAGCTCGCACACGGTTGTCGGTGGCACTCGCCTCGCGCCGAGAGATCTCGTCGGTGAGCACCAGCAGGAGCAACTGTTCGATGGGCATCGACTGCTTCTCGGCAAGCACGAGGCGCTCCGGCAGGGTGAGCGCGACGCGGCCGAGACGCAGACGTTTGAGCGCGGTGAGGAGCTCGTGGTCGACGATGGTCATTGCGTGTCCCCCTTCGCAGGCGTGCGTGTGGCGAAGTGTTCGGTCGTGCGTGCGAAGCGCGGCGGCGCAAGCGCGACCACGGTCCGCTCTCCACTCGGAGCTGCGGGGAAGGACTGTGCGGCCTCGAGCATCCTCGTGATGCGCCGCACGTCGATCAAGTCGAACGCGAGGGCGCTCTGGCAGATCGCTTCGACGCGGCCGTCGCCGAACTTCTTGCACAGCCGGAGCAGCGCGTAGACGAGGCGCATTCTCGTCCACGGGAGCGGCACGGCCAAGAGCCGTTCGGCGTACTTGCCCACGTGCTCGCCCGACTTCTTCGCGCTCGCCACCAGCGACGCGACGTCGCGTGTGGCGAGTTGGCCCTTGCCGACGGGGTAATCGTTCGCATCGGTAGACCGCTTGCCTGGTGCGACACGCGAGTGCATTTTCACGAGCTCGGTCCCGACATACATCTTGACCGTGCTGCGGTCGGCTCGCACACGAACCGTCTTCCCGACGTACCGTGTCGGCACGCTGTAGAGCGACCTCAGGACTTGCACGTGATGATCGGGGTGGACCTTGGCGTCGCTCCAATGCGGCACGTCGAACGGCGTTGCGGGCGCGGCTCCCATCTTCGGACGCTCGTCTCGTTCGAAGACCTCGCCCGGCACCTCGCGCGTCGAGCCGTGCACGCGCCGCCCGGCGACGTCGCGGCACCACATCTCGGCGTGTGCACGTGCGTCGTCGAGGCTCGCAAACGACTCGCCATCAAACCAGCTCTCGCGAACGTAGGGCACCTGATTTTCCACGCGTGCCTTGTCCTTCGGGGACCGCACGCGGGCGGGATCGACGAACAGACCACGAGCTTGAACGTAGTCGATGAACGCGGGGACGAGCACCGGCGCAAGATCGTCCGCCTTGCTGACCATCGCACTCATGTTGTCGGGCACGATCACCCGCGGCGTGCCGCCGAAGAATCGCCAGGCGGCGTCGAGCCCCGCGCAAACGGCCTCGGTCGTCTGCTCGAACGATGGCCACACGAATTGGTAGCGGCTGAAAGCGAGCGTCACGATCAAGACCTGCAATCGCCGCAGTTTGCCTGCCTCGTCAGCGAGCATTCCCATGAGACCGAAGTCCACCTGCGCGATCTCCCCCGGGTCGGTGTCGGCGAGTCGAACCGTAGGCTGCTTCTTTCGCCACGCGAGCTCTTTCATCGCGAAGCGACGCAGCGTGTCGTAGCTGGCGCGCAGCCCGTGATCGCGGCGCAGCATCGTGTGGATCTTGCGCAGCCTCAACGGGCGGTTCTGCGCCAGCCAACTTGCGATGCGCTCGCGATGCTCCGCGAGGTCTCGCCACTCGCTGCTCAAATCTGCCAACGGCCGCGCCTGCACGCGTTGCGCAATCTCGTGAACTTCTCCTTCCGTCGGCTCGTGCTCCAACGCGAGCGGCAGCGTTGCTGCGGCTTCGAAGTAGCGCCCCACCGTCTTGCGATTGATGCCCGTGTCTCGTGACACGCGGCGAACGCTCTGTCCCGCTGCGCGGCGGCGCAGCATCTCTTTGACGTCGATCATGACCAGCTCTCTGTACGACATGGGCCTCCTTCCGACGGCGACCCGCGCCGTCGTCAGAACGAAGCTGTCTCAGGTGCTGATCGCTGCGTCTCGGACTGGTCCCATGACCCTGCAAAAATCCCGGTCGGGGTGGCCCCATGACCCTGCAAAAATCTCGGTCACGTCCCCCTCGCGGGTGGCCCCATCATCCTGCGTTTGGGGTGGCCCCATGACCCTGCGTTTTTCTCCGAAA
>JACDGR010000360.1 GCA_013821525.1 Actinomycetota bacterium | reverse complement strand
ATCCTCGGCTGCCTCTCCACCACCGCGAAACACGGCATCGACAAGATCGCCGCGTTCCACGACGCGCTCACCGAGCGACCCTGGATGCCCGCGCTACCCGCACCCTCCTGACACGATGTCGCGACCGGACACCCCGAACGTGTCAAAGCGTTCACATCGCGCTGGCAACGAAACCGCCGTCGACTGCCATAGCGTGACCCGTGACGTATGAGGCAGCATCTGAACAGAGCCAGACCACTGCCTCCGCTTGCTCGTGGGGTTCGCCAAAGCGGCCAAGCGGATGTGCACGCAGCGCAGGTTCAAGAACGTCCGGATCATCTTGCATAGCGCGCAAGACCATCGGGGACAACGTCATCCCCGGGCAGATCGCGTTGACCCGAATTCCGGCGGTGGCGTACTCGACCGCTGCCGCCTTGGTGAGTCCGACCACTCCGTGCTTCGACGCGCAATACGCGGGCTGGTTGGCCAGCGCTGTCAGTCCCAGCGACGACGATGTATTTACGATTGCTCCACCGCCTTGCTCCAGCATGTGGCCAATTTCATGCTTCATGCAGAGCCACACACCCTTGAGATTTACCGCGATCATCCTGTCCCAATCGGCTTCCGAGAGCTCGTGAACCCGGGGGCCCGCCTGCGCTATACCTGCATTGTTGAAGGCGACGTCGAGGCGTCCAAAGCGGCTTACCGCGGCGTCGGTCAACGCATGGACGTCTGCCTCGGACGAGACGTCGGTGCGAAGGAAGAGCGCGACGTCGGTACCTCCTGCAAGGTTGACCGTCTCCTCACCAGCCGCTTTGTCGAGGTCGGCGAGCACGAGGCGCGCTCCCTGCTCGGCAAAAGCTAGCGCCGCAGCACGTCCGATCCCAGATCCCGCTCCGGTGACCAGCACAACTTTGTTACCGAACCCGTCATATCGTGTCATCATCATTGTTCTCCCTTCGCTGCCGGGCCACTGGCAAAGCAGCTCACATCAGCGTCGAAGTTGCCAACCATTCAGGCAGGCTCGTCACCGACGGTGCCGGTCAAAGTTGCAATGCGTTCCGAGACGTCTGCGAGCAGTGCCACGATCCGCTGAACCTCGGCCGCGTCGAGGCGATTCGCCCCGCAAACGACCATCAGCGCAGTAACGAGTCCAGTTGTGCTCGGTAGCGGCACGGCAATGCTCGCCGCATTTCCACCTTGCGGGCCCTCATCGAGGGCAAAGCCAGCGCTACGAACGGACGCGAGATCAGCGTCAAGAGCTTCAAGTGACGTATCATCAATGGGCGCCTTCCGTGCGCGTACGTCGTCGAGCTGTTCGTCGTCGAGCTGGGCAAACAGAACCCGAGAACCCGCCGTTGCGTGCAGCGCTGGTACCGTTTCAGCCTGCCCCTCCTCACTGATCGCACCCTCCATGCCCACTGCCTCGCGTACACTAACCTCGCCATTGCGCAGCTCGATAAGGTGCACCGCTGTGCCGATGCTCGCCGCCGCTTCTCGCATCAGCGAACGCGTCGCCCGATCGAGAGCGTAGACCGAGCCGGTATTGACCGCGGTAATGAGAGAATGCTCGTTGATTGCAGCTCCGCGCACCTCACCAGCCACAGTGTCCCGGTAGAAGACCAGAACTCGGCCGCAGAGGTACTCGTATTCGATGTGCTCGGTGGAGATGAAAACGACAGATCGGCCCTGCTCCGCGAACCTGCGGACGAGCTCGTAAATCTCCGCCTTCGCGCCGACATCAACTCCGCGGGTCGGGTCATTAAGCAGCAGAACCTCAGGATCCGCCTCGAGCCATCGGCCGATAAGGACCTTCTGCTGGTTCCCGCCGGACAGCGCCCGGACTGCGGTCGACGAAGCTGCGGTCAGGTTCATCTCCCGCCCACGACGTTCGGTCGCCCGGATCATCGAACGTTGGCGCAGCCAGAAACCCAGCCGTCCCAACACCCCAGCGGTGACGTGGGACATGTTATCGACAATGTCTTGGTTCAGCATGAGGCCGTCAGTCCGACGGTCGGCTGGCACCATCGCGATCCCCAACGCAACAGCGGCGGTGGTAGACCGCGGACTATGTCCCATACCGCGGATCGTGATCTCGCCCGCCGCCAGCGGGCGAACACCGAAAATCGCTTCCATTAGCTGCACATGGCCCGCGCCCTCGAGGCCGACAAGGCCAACGATCTCACCAGGTGAGACCTCAATATCAAATGGTTCGCTCCTGGAGCGCAGTCTCGCTTTGGTGACACGGACGTTCGGCGTTGTCCCCCCCCTTTTGGCCGGGCCCGTTGCGATCCGCCGCGCCTCGACGTCGGGCGAGTGACCAATCATCTCCCGGACGACCTGCCGCATTGTGGATTGGGCGGTAGGTCGCGTCGAGACGTGGCGGCCGTCGCGCAATACCGTGATAGTGTCTGCGACCGCGAAGACCTCCTCTAAACGATGTGAGATAAAGAGCACCGCGACGCCTTGATCGCGCAGTCGTCGGATAACGGCGAACAGTCGCGCGGTCGCCTCCGCGTTCAACGAGGAAGTAGGTTCATCGAGAATGATTAGCCGCGAGCGCTCGAGTAGCGCCTTGGCGATCTCCAAGAGCTGTTGGTCGTGTAGCGAAAGTTGCCCGACCGGCCGATCGAGGTCGACGTCCAGGCCGATGTTATCTAGGACCTCTTGGGCTTCACGCCGCATGGCTTTCCGGTCGATCAGTCCGACACGTGTCGGTTCCCGAGCCGCGAACAGGTTGGCGAGCGAGTCGAGCTCCGGAAATAGGCTCAGCTCTTGGAAAACGATGGAGATCCCTGCTCGCGCGGCATCGCGGACGGACGTAAAGTGAGCAAGTCGGCCGTCGATCTCGACATCGCCCTCATCGGCCCTCTCTGCGCCCGCGAGAATCTTCATCAGTGTCGACTTGCCAGCGCCGTTCTCACCGAGGATCGCGTGCACCTGGCCTGCGATGAAATTCAGGGAAACTCCCTTGAGCGCGCGGACGATACCGTAGGAACGCCGCAGTTCACGCACTGCGCAAACGGTTCGCTTGGCGTGGGCGTCATCGTCGACCCCATGGCTAGGTGGGTGAATGTTGGCCGAGGGCTCGAAGCCATCCATGACGTTCATGAGGCCCGTCTGATTACGGCGTAGGATTTGGCTGATTACGGCGTAGGATTTGGCTCATTGGCCGAGGTCAGGTAAAGAGACATCGGCGTCTTGGTCGCCGCGTTCGGGTTTGCGATGAGCGCCGAAATGACGTTCTTATAGTACTGCTTCCCAGCATCCGACGATGACAATACGGCGGCGAACGCGTCGACGTTGTCCTGCCGAATCATGTCGAATCCGCTGTTTATCCATCCCTTGGTAACGGCGCGTCCCTTGGTGCGGATATCGATGAGTAGGCGCATCCCCACGTAGCCTTGGACGTACCCGCGTTGGCTGACTGCACCGACGAGAGCACCGGACTTCAGCAACGGGATACTGCTCGGGTCATCTGCGCCGGCCGTCGTGCCAACGAGCCAACTCGAGTTTGGCGCGTCCTTCTTCAACTTCGCCAGAGCCGCCAGGTCCTGATCGCAGACGCCGAAGACACCGAGTGCCTTCGGATTGTTATTGATGATCTG
>JACDGR010000025.1 GCA_013821525.1 Actinomycetota bacterium | reverse complement strand
GCCTCGGGCCGTGATCGTGAGCCCGTCGACCCGCACGCGCGCTCCCGCGCGGAGCGCGAACAGCCGACCCGGCGCCTGCTCGTCGATCGCCACGCCGTGGCGGGAATTGCCGAGCCAGGGTGCGGGGCGGTCGGTCGAGACGGCGCGGGCTGTCACCCCGGAGTAGGTCGCGTACCACGCCCGCAGTTGCGCTGACCCGGGGGCGGGCACCGGCAAGGTCACCTCGACCGCCTTGCGGCGGAGCTCGTCGGCGAGGATCTCACGCGCCAGGCCGGAGGTCACGCGCGCTTTCGCGCGCGCCGCCGCATACGCAGGCCTGCTGCCGGCGAACCGGTCGGCGACCACGTCGCGCTCGGCGCGAGCGACGTCAGGGGAGCTCACGCGTCGCGCCTCGACGAGCACGGCGTGTTGCAGCGCAGCCGAGAAAGCGAGCTCGCGGTCGCCCGTCAGTCGCGAGAGTGCGGCGACGTCGCTCGCGAGCAGCTTCGTCCGGCCCAGGAGGCAGAGCGTGCTCGCCGGCAGGGCGGCGCCGACGTCCAGCGACTGGTCGAGCTCCGTCCCGGCGAGGGCCGGGGCGTCGCAGAGGGAGTGTTTACGCGTCCAGAGCCACGTGCACGCGACCTTCTCCTTGTCGGGGTCGTCGCCCGCCGCGTTGAACGTCGCCCACCCCCACGTCCAGACGCTGGCGAGATTCAGCTCGCGCGACACCTGCTGCGCGGCGAGGCTCTCCCACTTCGTGACGTCGAGCCACTTGGAGAGCTTCAGCCCTTCGCGGCCACCAGCCTTCGGCGTCGAGCTGAACGTCAGCATCACGCCGAGCCGCGAGGTCGGGATCCCGATCTGGATCAGGCTCTCCATCCGGCTGCGCATCGTCGAGCGGAGGCGGCGGCTGCCGTTGACCGGGCCCTGCGCGGAGACGGACGGGCCGGAGAAGTAGACCTCCGAGACGAGGTCGGCCACGTCGGCCGCCTGCCGCCACCACGCGTCGGCCTGCTCATCGTGGGTGTACGGCTTGCTCGAGAGGAGCAGGAACGGCCGCGCACCGCGGTCTGCGAGGCGCTGCAGGTAGGCGAGCACGTTGGCGCGGTACTGCGCAGTCGTCGCGGTCCACGGTGTCGGGGACTGCGCGCCGAAGAGCTCGTTCTCGGCGATCAGAGGATGGTCGCAGCCGGACGAGGCGACGGCCGCGGCGAAGAGCTTGTCGGCGCGCGCCTGCACTGTCGAGGAGTCCGCCGGCTTCGACGGTGTTCCAACGCGGTTGTTCAGGTAGAGGTCGAAGTAGACGGTCTGTGCGCCCTCGGCGCGGAGCTGGGGCGGGTAGATGAGCCCGGCCGCCGCCCCGACGACCCCGGGCCGCGCAAAGACGGTCGACCAGAACGGCACGCTTCCGTCGGCGAAGTCGACCCACAACGGAGCCGCCTGCGGCAGCCCGCAGGGAAGCGGCGGCGGCGCGGCTCCCTGACCGGCGCGTGCGATCCCGACAACGCTCGCGAGCAGGGCAAAGCCGAGAGCGAGGGCGCGTCTCATCGGAGACGTTGTAGCCGACTCCTCCCACAGCACTTTGTGTGGAGTCCACACTAAGTGGGGTTCACGTGCGTCGGCGGCGACGCTCGGCGTACCGGATTGCCGCGTCCTCGTCCATCGGAAGCGTGCCGCCGGCCTTGTCGATCAACGCGGACGGGTCACGCAGGCGCAAGTCGACGTCGAGAAGCAGCTCACCCCACGACGGTTCCGGCGGGCGGTCGCGCTCGAGGTTCACGATCTGGCGCACGCGTGCGTAGCTCGGTCGCACGAGGCCGCGCCGCCAGGCGAGTTCCCCCGTCTGCCGGTTGATCTCGGCGATCGAATCCGGCTTCTGAGCGAGCCGGACGATCTCGCGCGTGAGCCCGTCGACCTTCGCAGCTCCCACCATGCATCCAGGCTGCACCAGACGGCCGCAGCAGGCGTCGCAACACCGTGCCGGTTCAGCAACAAGTGTGATCTCTGCGCCACCCGTCACGTGGCACCAGCGCGACCCGAACTTAGTGTGGAGTCCACACAAAGTTCGAGGGCCCGGCGTCAGCCGGGCCCTCGCGCAGTTCAGGTCGTGCTCGGTCTCGGCTCAGTCGTCGAGCGGGCTGTCGACCTCGGGGATCTCCGTTGCCTCGCCGGCCTCGTGTGAGGTGGCCGCATCTGCGCCCGGCTCTCCGCCGAAGCTGATGTCGAGGTTGTCGAAGTCGATCGACCCGCCGTCCTGGCCGATCTCCTCGAGTGCCGCCAGCAGCGTGTCGCGCTCGTACGCCTCGCGCACGATCGGCTCGCTCGGCGAGATCTCGATCTGCCGGTAGCGCTTCAGGCCCGTGGCCGCCGGGATCAGCTTCCCGATGATCACGTTCTCCTTCAGCCCGAGCAGACGGTCGATCTTCCCTTCGATCGATGCGTCGGTCAGCACCTTCGTCGTCTCCTGGAAGGAGGCTGCCGACAGGAACGACTCGGTTGCGAGAGACGCCTTGGTGATGCCGAGGATCAGCGGCTCGAACGTCGCCTTCTCACCCTTCGCCTTCACCTTCGCGTTCTCACGCTCGAACACGGCCTTGTCGGCAAGCTGGCCCGGCAGCAGATCGGTGTCGCCGTTGGATTCCACGCGAACCTTCTTCAGCATCTGCCGCACGATCAGCTCGATGTGCTTGTCGTGGATCTCGACGCCCTGGCTCTTGTAGACCTTCTGCACCTCACCCACGAGGTACAGCTCGGTCTCCGTCGAGCCCCTGAGCGCGAGCTTCTCGGCCGGGTTCTGCGAGCCCTCGTTCAGCGGGTCGCCCGGCTCCACGACCTGGCCATTCGTGACCAGGAGGCGGGTACGCCGCGGCAGCTGGTACTCGACCGGCTCCCCGAGCTCGCCTTCCGGCCCGACCTCGGTCGGGACGATCGTGATCTTGGGGCCACGCTCTGTGAGCTCGACCTCGACGCGCCCGCCGAGCTCGACCAGGACAGCCGCGCCCTTCGGGTTCCGCGCCTCGAAGATCTCGACGACACGCGGCAGGCCGTGCGTGATGTCCGCGCCGGCGACTCCGCCGGTGTGGAACGTCCGCATCGTCAGCTGCGTGCCCGGCTCGCCGATCGACTGCGCCGCGATGATGCCGACAGCGTCGCCGATCTCGCACATCTCGCCCGTCGCCGGGAAGATGCCGTAACACGTCTTGCAGACACCGGTGACGGCGCGGCACTTGAGCACCGAACGCACCGGCAGCGTGACCGCACCGTCGAGGGCGGCCTCGCCGAGCTCTGCCTCGATCTGCTCGAGACGCTCGACCGTGAGCGTCTCGCCGCGCTCTGCGACAAGCTGCTTGCCGGGCTTGCCGGAGGCAAGCGGCTTGTGGAAGTCCTCGGAGACCACGCGGCCGAGGAGCGACTTGTTGAAGCCCTCCTGGGTGCGCAGTGGCAGGTCGATGTGATCGGACGTGTTGCAGTCGTCCTCACGCACGATCACGTCCTGCGAGACGTCGACGAGACGCCGCGTCAGGTAGCCCGAGTCGGCGGTACGGAGAGCGGTGTCCGCGAGGCCCTTACGGGCGCCGTGGGTCGAGATGAAGTACTCGAGCACCGACAGGCCCTCCATGAAGTTGGCCTTGATCGGGCGCTCGATGATCTCGCCCTTCGGATTCGCCATCAGACCACGCATACCGGCGAGCTGACGGATCTGCTTCATCGATCCGCGGGCACCGGAGTTGGCCATCATGAACACGGGGTTGAGCTCGTCGAAGTGCTCCTCCATCGCGCTCGCGACCTCGTCCGTCGCCTCGGTCCAGATGTTGACGATCGTCTCGTGGCGCTCGTCCTCGGTGATCAGGCCGGTGTCGTACTGGCCGTGCACCTCTTCGACGCGCTTCTCATACCCGGCGAGGATCTTCTCCTTGTCCGGGGGGATGACGATGTCGTTCTTCGAGATCGTGATGCCGGCCTTCGTGGCGTACTTGAACCCGAGCGTCTTGATCGTGTCGAGCACCGGGGCGAGCGTGTGCGCGCCGTAGCGGTTCGACAGGCTCAGGACGTAGCGGTCTGTGTCCGCCTTGGTCAGCGTGTGGTTCATGTAGTCGTACTCGAGCTCGGCGTCCGGCGGCAGCAGTTCGTCGAGCGCCCGGTAGACGGCCGAGTTGATCAGCACGCGGCCGGGCGTCGTCAGGTGCAGCTCGCCGCCGAAGCGGAACTCGATCGGCTCCTGCAGGCCGACTGCCTTCATCTCGAGCGCGATCTCGATCTCGTCTGCCGAGTCGAAGCGGCGCGGATGCGGCTTGAGCTTGGTCGACTCCATCGTCTGAAGGTCGAGGTTCGAGTACGTGAGGTAGTAGATCCCGAGCACCATGTCCTGCGTCGGCGTCGCGAGCGGGCGACCGCTGGCCGGCGAGAGAATGTTGTTCGAGCTGAGCATCAGGATGCGGGCCTCGGCCTGCGCCTCCGCGGAGAGCGGCAGGTGGACGGCCATCTGGTCACCGTCGAAGTCGGCGTTGAACGCGTGACAGACGAGCGGGTGAACCTGGATCGCCTTGCCCTCGACGAGGATCGGCTCGAACGCCTGGATGCCGAGACGGTGCAGCGTCGGTGCACGGTTCAGGAGAACCGGATGCTCCGCGATCACCTCTTCGAGCACGTCCCAGACCTCGGGCGTCATCGAGTCGACGTACTTCTTGGCCGCCTTGATGTTCTGGACGGACTTCCGCTCGACGAGCCGGCTCATGATGAACGGCTTGAAGAGCTCGAGCGCCATCAGCTTCGGCAGGCCGCACTGGTGCAGCTTCAGCGTCGGCCCGGCGACGATCACCGAACGGCCGGAGTAGTCGACGCGCTTGCCGAGCAGGTTCTGGCGGAAGCGCCCCTGCTTGCCCTTCAGCATGTCGGACAGCGACTTGAGCGGCCGGTTGCCCGGGCCCGTCACCGCGCGACCGCGGCGGCCGTTGTCGAACAGTGCGTCGACGGCCTCCTGGAGCATGCGCTTCTCGTTGTTGACGATGATCTCCGGTGCGCCGAGATCGAGGAGCCGCTTGAGGCGGTTGTTCCGGTTGATCACGCGGCGGTAGAGATCGTTCAGGTCCGACGTGGCGAAGCGGCCACCGTCGAGCTGCACCATCGGGCGCAGCTCCGGCGGGATCACCGGGATCGCCTCGAGGATCATCCACTCGGGCTTGTTCTGCGACTTGATGAAGGCCGAGACGACCTTCAGCCGCTTGATCGAGCGCTGCTGCTTCTGCCCCTTCGACGTCTTGATGATGTCGCGGAGCGAGATCGCCTCCTGCTCGAGATCGAGCCCGGCGAGCAGGTCGCGGATCGACTCCGCACCCATGCCGCCGCGGAAGTAGACGCCGAAGCCGTACGGCGAGCCGAAGCGATCCTTCAGCTCACGGAACAGCTGCTCGTCGTTGACGACCATCTTCGGCTCGAGGTCGCGGAAGAGCTGCCAGGTCTGCTCGAGACGACGCACGGAGTCGACAGCGGCCTCGCGCGTGTCCTCACGGCGCGACTCGATGTCGAGGTACATCTCGCGGACCTTCAGCGCCCACTGCACGAGCTGGTCGAGATCTTCCTTCTGGATCTTCCCGTCCGTCCGCAGGCAGAGGTCGTTCGTGAGCTCGCGGATGTCCGTCCCGTCCTCCCACGTGTCGACGACGTCCTTGAGGAGGCCGTTCCCGAGCTCGCGCGCCTTGGCGAGGTTCTTCGGGTCGACGTCGGCAACCAGCTTGACGTCGTCGTCGTGCGGCGCGCTGCCTGTGAGCAGCGCGTCGACGATGCGATGCATCCGCTTCGTGACGGCACCCTTCGCCGAGCCGGTGGCCTTGCCGAGCTCCTTCTCGAGCGGTGCGATCCCCGCAAGGATCTGCTCGCCGGCGGCCGCGACCTGCTCGAGCTCACGCGGGGTGAGCTTGCGGTCGTCGCGGATCGCGGCGTTGCGGACGAGCTCGCGGATCTTCTTCGCGTCCTCGGTCGTGATCTGCGGGACGAGCTCGAGGAACAGCCCGTTGACGAGCTTGCGCGCGTCCTCGAGCGGCGGCAGCACCGACTCCTCCGCCCACGTGGCGAGGCCACGCGTCCAGAAGTCGTCGTCCTCGTCGAAGCCCTTCTCCTTGCTCTCGGCGAAGAACGCACGCCGGCGCGCAAGGCGCTTCTCGAGGTCTGCGAGCTGCTCGTCACGGTCGACGTAGATCCGCTCGGACTCGGCCTTGACCTTGTCGTCGAGATCGTTGACGTCCTTCGCACGCGCTTCCGTATCCACCTGGGTGACGATCGAAGCGGCGAAGTAGAGAACCTTCTCGAGCTCGCGCGGGGCGATGTCGAGCAGGTAGCCGATGCGGCTCGGGACGCCCTTGAAGAACCAGATGTGCGAGACGGGAGCGGCCAGGTCGATGTGACCCATGCGCTCACGCCGCACCTTCTGACGGGTCACCTCGACGCCGCAGCGCTCGCAGATGATGCCCTTGTACCGGACGCGCTTGTACTTGCCGCAGTAGCACTCCCAGTCCTTCGTGGGTCCGAAGATGCGCTCGCAGAAGAGACCGTCGCGCTCGGGCTTGAGCGTGCGGTAGTTGATCGTCTCCGGCTTCGTGACCTCACCCGACGACCAGTCGCGGATCTGCTTGCTCGACGCGAGGCCAATGCGGATCGCGTCGAATTCATTGATGTCGATCAAGTGTTTCTCGCCTCTTTCTTTCCGTGGTCGTCCGGGTCTCAGTCTTCGATCTCGACATCGGCGTCGTCCGCGGCGCCCACGGGCTCCGCGTCGTCGTCGGTGTCCACGCTCAGCTCGATGCCGTCGAGGTCCTCGAGGGACTCGTCAGCGGGCAAGGCCAGCTCGCCGTCTTGGTCGACACGATCCTGGCCCTCCTCGGCCTCCTGGGCCGTGGGCTGCCGGGCGGCAGCGCGCAACGAGCCGGGTGAGAGGTCGATCCCGAGCTCTTCCGCGGCGCGGAGCAGCTCGTCGTCTTCCTCGCGCACCTCGAGCTCGCCGCCGTCCTCCGAGATGACCGCGACGTCGAGCGCCAGCGACTGCATCTCCTTCAGGAGCACCTTGAACGACTCGGGGATCGACGGCTCGGCGATGTTCTCGCCCTTGACGATCGCCTCGTATGCCTTGACGCGGCCGACGGTGTCGTCGGACTTGATCGTGAGCATCTCCTGGAGCGTGTACGCAGCGCCGTACGCCTCGAGCGCCCACACCTCCATCTCGCCGAAGCGCTGTCCGCCGAACTGGGCCTTACCGCCCAGGGGCTGCTGCGTGACGAGCGAGTACGGGCCGGTCGACCGTGCGTGGATCTTGTCGTCGACCAGGTGGAGCAGCTTCAGGATGTACATGTAGCCGACGGTCACTTCCTGCTCGAACGGCTCGCCGGTGCGGCCGCTGAACAGGCGGACCTTCCCGGAGGCCTGACGGCCGAGCGGAGCCTTCGTGTCCGTGAGAATGTTGATCGGGCTGTCGGTGTTCTGCTTCGACCACTCGAGCAGCGCCGAGTCGACGTCGGCGACCGTTGCGCCGTCGAACACCGGCGTCGCGATCGGAGTCGGCTTCGGGGCGTTGATCACGCGGCCGGCGTTGCCGGTCATCGGCAGCACCTCGTCCGACGCGAACACGCCGTGCGCTGCAGACCAGCCGAGATGCGTCTCGAGGATCTGGCCGATGTTCATCCGGCTCGGCACGCCGA
This sequence comes from Actinomycetota bacterium, assembly GCA_013821525.1. Classification (GTDB taxonomy): domain Bacteria; phylum Actinomycetota; class Thermoleophilia; order Gaiellales; family Gaiellaceae; genus PALSA-600. Next base: position 9,326 of record JACDGR010000025.1, on the reverse strand, counting down.
GCGGGTTGAGCAGGATGTCGACGGGACGGCCGTCCTCGAGGAACGGCATGTCCGCCTCGGGGACGATCTTCGAGATGACGCCCTTGTTGCCGTGGCGCCCGGCGAGCTTGTCGCCCTCCGAGATCTTGCGCTTCTTCGCCACGTAGACGCGGACGAGCTCGTTGACGCCGGGGCTCAGGTCGTCGCCGGTCTCCCGGGCGAACGTCTTGACGTCGATCACGACGCCACCCTCACCGTGCGGCACCTTCAGCGACGTATCGCGGACCTCGCGTGCCTTCTCCTTGAAGATGGCGCGGATCAGCTTCTCCTCCGCCGTCAGCTCGGTCTCGCCCTTCGGGGTGACCTTGCCGACCAGCAGATCACCGGAACCGACCTCGGCGCCGACGCGGACGATGCCGCGGTCGTCGAGGTTACGGAGGGACTCCTCCGAACGGTTCGGGATGTCGCGCGTGATCTCCTCGTCGCCCAGCTTCGTCGAGCGGGCGTCGATCTCGTACTCGTGGATGTGGATCGACGTGAGCACCTCGTCCTTGACGAGCCGCTCGCTGAGCACGATCGCGTCCTCGAAGTTGTAACCCTCGAACGGCATGAACGCGACGAGCAGGTTCGCACCGAGCGCGAGCTCGCCGTGGTCGGTCGACGATCCGTCGGCCAGCACTGCACCCGCAACGACCTTGTCGCCCTGGCGAACGATCGGCCGGTGGTGGATCAGCGTGCCCTGGTTCGAGCGCATGAACTTCGTCAGGTCGTACTCGTCACGCGTGCCCTTGCCCTCGACGACGACGCGCGTGGCGTCGAGGTCGATGACGGTGCCCGCGTTCTTCGCGACGACGACGTCGCCTGAGTCGACGGCCGCGCGATGCTCGACGCCGGTGCCAACGAGCGGCGCCTGCGGGATCATCAACGGGACTGCCTGCCGCTGCATGTTCGCGCCCATCAGGGCCCGGTTGGCGTCGTTGTGCTCGAGGAACGGGATCATGGCGGTCGCGATCGACACGATCTGTGCCGGTGCAACGTCCATGAAGTCGATGTCCTTGGCGCCGGCGATCACGGCCTCACCCTCCGACGAGCGGCAGAGCACCTGGTCGTGCTCGAACTTGCCGTTCTTGTCGACGGGCTCCGAGGCCTGCGCGATCGTGTACTGCGCCTCCTCGGCTGCGTCGAGATACGTGATGTCGTCCGTGACCTTGCCACCCACGACCTTGCGGTACGGCGTCTGGATGAAGCCGAACTCGCTGACCGTCGCCATCGAGGCGAGCGAGCCGATCAGGCCGATGTTCGGGCCTTCCGGCGTCTCGATCGGGCACATGCGGCCGTAGTGGGTCGGGTGGACGTCGCGGACCTCGATCGGTGCGCGCTCGCGGGTCAGGCCGCCTGCACCGAGTGCCGAGAGCCGGCGCCGGTGGGTGAGGCCGTCGAGCGAGTTCGTCTGCTGCATGAACTGCGACAGCTGCGACGAGCCGAAGAACTCCTTCAACGCCGCCACGACGGGACGGATGTTGATGATCGTCTGCGGCGTGATCGTGTCCACGTCCTCGGTCGTCATCCGCTCGCGCACGACGCGCTCCATGCGGTAGAGACCGACGCGGAACGCCTCCTGAATCAGCTCGCCCGTAGTGCGCAGGCGCCGGTTCCCGAAGTGCTCGTACTCGTCGAGCTCCGAGCGAATCGGGTCGCGGTTCATGCTGATCCCGTCGGCCGCGAAGTCCTTCGAGTCCTCGGTGAGGCCGATCGCGTGCGGCATGGCGACGAGCTTCTGGACGAGCGCGAGGATGTCCTGAGTCGTCAGGACACGCGTGTCGTCCGGCACGTCGACGCCGAGGCGCTGGTTCAGCTTGTAGCGGCCGACCTTCGTCAGGTCGTAGCGCTTGGGGTCGAAGAAGAGCGACTTGAGCAGGTTCCGCGCATTGTCGAGCGTCGGCGGCTCACCCGGGCGCTGCTTCTTGAAGACCTCGATCAGGGCCTCTTCCTCGCGGGTCGTCGCGTCCTTGTCGAGCGTCCGCGCGATGAAATGGGAGTCCCCGAACAGCTTCAGGATCGCCTCGTTGGTCGAGGTGTCGAGCTTGAAGCCCGTCGTCGGGTCCTCCGCCGGCAGGGCGCGGAGCAGGGTCGTGATCGGGAGCTTGCGCTTCCTGTCGATGCGGGCAAAGACGATGCCCTTCTTGTCGATCTCCAGCTCGAGCCACGAGCCACGGCTCGGCATCAGGTTCGCTGTGAAGACCTGCTTCGTCGCGTCCTTCGGCTCCATCAGGTAGGCACCCGGGGAGCGAACGAGCTGCGTGACGATCACGCGCTCGGTGCCGTTGATGACGAACGTGCCCCACTCGGTCATCATGGGGAAGTCCCCCATGAACACCGTCTGCTCGCGGATCTCGCCCGTCTCCGTGTTCACGAAGCGGACCGTCATCGAGAGCGGTGCCTGGAAGGTCAGATCCTTCTCGCGACACTCCTGGATCGACATGGGAGGCTCGCCGAAGCGGTACTCGCCGAACTCCACCGCGAGCGTTCCGGTGTAGTCCTGGATCGGGGAGATGTCATCAATTGTCTCTCGAAGGCCTTCACTGAGGAACCAGTCGAACGACTCACGCTGGATGTCGATCAGGTTCGGAAGGTCGAGAACGTGCTTGAGGCGTGAAAACGACTTGCGCGCGCGAGGCGCTGCGACCGACTTGGCCAAGGAGTACAGCCTCCCTTACTAGCTATGAGGTGAGCGGCAGAGCAGAGGAAAAGAGCGTGCGAGCAGGAACGTCCGGACGTGCGGCGCAACCCTCCACAATAGCGAAGCGTCCCCTCCAGCCGCAAGGTCGCGACGAGGGGCCGGTTGAGCCGACCTGCGCAAGGTATCAGGACCGGCAAAGTCTCTGCGTCTAGCGGGGATCGAGCGGTGCCGGGCACCCTCAGAGGGCACCCGGCACGCCGTTCCACAGCACGCCTGCTAGTAGTAGAGGCTTGATGCGCATTGCGCGCACGCGTGGATGGTGGCTCCGGCACGGCGCAGCTCGCCCTGGTCGGGCTTGGACGTAGACACCGCTATGACCAGCGCCCGACCAGAACGACCTGCTTGGCCTGAGCCATCCCCACACGCACCCGAATACGCATCAAGCCTCTAGTGGTGAGACTTGCCGTGCTGCTCGCCCGAGTCGTGCTGGGCGCTTCTCGTCGTCGAGGTGGTGGTCGTCGTCTCGGAGCTGCCGGACTCATCGCCCTTGTCGGCGCGAGGCCCCCTCGCCTGCACCTTCCAGGCGGTGTAGGTGCTCCCGCAGAGCTTGCCGTTGACCTTGACGGAATCCCCGACATTCGGGCCGGTCAGGGTGCCGGAGCCGCTCCAGGAGACGCGGGTCGAGGCCACGACTGCGACCGCGACGGCGGTGCCTGCGGCAGCCTGCACGCTGTGGCTGCCCTTCTTGAGGGTGACCGAGAACGACGAGGCCCCCACGGAGGCAAGCGTCCCGTGAAGCTCGAAGTGGCGGCAGTCGCCGGCCGTGGTCGTCGACGCGGTCGTCGTGGTGGTCGACGTCGTCGTGGTGGTCGCGGTCGTCGTGGTCGTCGTACCGGTGTCGCTGCGGCCGGAGTCCGTCAGGCCGAACGATGCACCGGCGCCGGCAATCGCGAGCGCGAGCATCAGTGCTTTGAGCTTCATCTGGGCCTCTGCCTCCCGAGCGGTTGTTTTGCGGCGTCTGAGATCACGCGCGTCGGTTTCGCTATCGGCAGAGAAGACGCCGAGGGCGCGGCAAACCTTCGCCGCGCCCTCGAATACCACCCGTTTGAGGGAGGTCTACTTGACTTCGACCGACGCGCCGGCCTCTTCGAGCTGGCCCTTGATCGTGTCGGCCTCCTCCTGCGGAATGCCTTCCTTGACGGCCTTCGGTGCGGAGTCGACGAGATCCTTGGCCTCCTTGAGACCGAGGCCCGTGACGGCCCGCACGACCTTGATCACCTGGATCTTCTGCTGGCCGGCGCCGGTGAGGACGACGTCGAACGCCGTCTGCTCCTCGACAACCTCGCCGCCTCCGCCCCCGGCGGGTGCTGCAGCTGCTGCCGGAGCGGCGGCCGTGATGCCCCACTCCTCCTCGATCTTGTTCTTCAACTCGACCAGCTCGAGGACGGTCATCGTCCCGAGCTGCTCGAAGATGGTGTCAACTGCCGCCATTTCAGGCCTCCTGGTCTTCAGTGGTTTCGGTGGTTTCGGTGGTTTCGGGTGTTTCCGCGGACGCCTCGGCTGCCCGAGCTTCTTCCGCAGCGTCGGCTGCGGGTGTCTCCTCGCCGGCAGGCGTCTCCTCGGCCACAGGCGCTGCCTGCCCCGAGGTGTCGCCGCCGGCCTGCAGCTGCTCGATGCGGGCATCGATCAGCCCGTAAAGGTTCTGCAGCGGAGCGTTGACGAGCCCTGCGATCGCGGAGAGCGGCCCGATGATCGCACCGAGTACCTGACCGCGCAGGATTTCGAGCGGCGGGAGCTTCGAGAGCTCCACCACTTCCGGCCCGGAGATCGCGCGACCTTGCATGACACCGCCGCGGATCTCGAGGACCTTCGTCTCACGGGCCGAGTCGGCCAGTGCCTTGGCAACGGCGACCATGTCACCGTCGGCCTCGATGAACGCGATCGCCGAAGGCCCCTCGAGCAGCGCCAACAGCGCATCCGCCCCGGCGGCCTCGGCCGCGCGGCGGGTCAGGGTGTTCTTGACGACCGACAGCCTGGCCCCGTTCTCGATCAGCTTGCCCCGGAGGGCATCGATCTGGGGCATGGTCAGGCCGCGGTAGTCCGCGACGATCAACGTCTCGGCGCTGCGGAGCTTCTCCGTCAGATCCGCGACGACGCGTTCCTTGTCCTCTTTTTGCATCTTCACCTCCTCTTCTGTACGAAACGAGCCCGCCAGGTCTCGTGAAGACGACGACGACGGGCTCGCAAGGAGGTGGTGCAGCTAGCTCTCCCAGGAGGCCGCCTCGGCTGGACTTCTGCTCACGCGGGGCGCGAGCTGCCGGCTGTCTGTGGCGACGGGCTCTTGCCTAGGCCGTGACTTGCTCGGCCCCCTGCTGTGCAGCACCCTCGAGTTCCTCGGCGATGTCCCGGGTCCGCGTCGGATCGACGTGAATCCCCGGCCCCATCGTCGAGGTGAGCGTGATCTTCTTGATGTACCGGCCCTTCGACGCGGACGGCTTCGCGCGCACGATCTCCTCGATCAAGGCTGCGTAGTTCTCGACGAGCGCACGCTCGTCGAAGGACTTCTTGCCGATCGGGATGTGCACGTTCGCACCGCGGTCGGTGCGGTACTCGAGCTTGCCGGCCTTTGCGTCCTTCACGGCCTTCGCCACGTCGAAGGTGACGGTGCCGGTCTTCGGGTTCGGCATCAGGCCACGCGGCCCGAGCACCCGGCCGAGCCGGCCGACGTTGCCCATCTGGTCGGGCGTCGCGATCGCGACGTCGAAATCGGTGAACCCTTCTTCGATCCGCTTGGCGAGATCGGCCGAGCCGACCACGTCGGCGCCTGCCTCCTCGGCCTCGCGCGCCTTGTCGCCCTCGGCAAAGACCGCGACGCGCTGCTCCCGACCGGTGCCGTGCGGAAGCATCATCGTTCCGCGCAGCTGCTCGTCCGCATGGCGGACGTTCAGCCCGAGGTTCATGTGCACCTCGACCGTCTCGTCGAACTTCGCAGCCGGCGCGTCCTTGAGCATCCGGACAGCCTCGACCGGCGTGTACAGCTGCTCACGGTCGATCGTCTTGCGCGCCTCGTCATAGCGCTTCCCACGTACAGCCATCAGTTGTCCACCTCCACACTGTTCCGAGCGATCGGCGGCCGGAGCCCGGCGATCGCCGCCACAAGATCTGCCCGAGCAATCGGCGGGCGGCGCCCGGCGATCGCCGAGCAAAAAGAGGAACGGGTCATTGGTCGACCTCGACGCCCATACTGCGTGCCGTACCAGCGATCACGAGCATCGCCTGCTCGACGTCGCGTGCGTTCAGATCCTGCATCTTCGTCTCGGCGATCGAACGGAGCTGGTCGCGCGAGAGGCGCCCGACCTTCGTCCGGTTCGGCTCGGCCGAGCCCTTCTCGAGCCGCAGAGCCTCCTTGATCAGGACGGCGGCCGGCGGGGTCTTCGTGATGAAGTCGAAGCTCCGGTCCTCGTAGACCGTGATCTCGACGGGGATCGTGCGGCCGTTTTCCTGCGCCGTCTGCGCATTGAAGGCCTTGCAGAACTCCATGATGTTGACGCCGTGCTGGCCCAGAGCAGGGCCGACCGGCGGGGCCGGGTTGGCCTGGCCGCCGGGGATCTGGAGCTTGATCAGTGTGAGGACTTTCTTGGCCACGATTCCCTTCCTTAGTCGAGCTTCTTGACCTGATCGAAACCGAGCTCGACAGGGACCTGCCGCTCGAAAATGTCTACCAGCACCTTCAGCTTCTGCTGGTCTGCGTTCACGTCGACGATCTCACCGTCGAAGTCGGAGAGCGGGCCCGAGGTGACCTTGACCGACTCGCCGAGCGAGTACTCGATCGTCGTGCGGGCCCGGTCGCCACCTGCGTTCGCGCCGGTCTTGAGGATCCGGTCGACCTCGGGCTGCGAGAGCGGCACGGGCTTCGAGCCGGCACCGACGAACCCGGTGACGCCAGGGGTGTTCTTGACGACCGTCCACGCATCGTCGTTCAGATCCATGTTCACGAGGACGTAGCCCGGGAGCACACGCTTCTCGACCTGGACCTTCTGGCCGTCCTTCGTGTCGATCACCTGCTCGGTCGGGACGACGACGCGCCGGAAGCGCGGGCGCTGCCCCATCGACTCGATGCGGTGCTCGAGGTTGGCCTTGACCTTGTTCTCATGGCCCGAATAGGTGTTGACGACGTACCAGCGAAACATTCAGCGTCCTTTGGTTACTGGCCGAGGAAGACCTTGGAGACGACGTGCTTCCACACGATGTCGTTGACGTAGAGGTAGGTGCCGACGACGAGGCAGGCGATCAGGACGACAACGGTGCCCTGGATAACCTGAGCCTGGCCGGGCCAGTCGACTTTCTTGAGCTCGGCCCACGATTCGGCGAAGAAGTTCGAACGGCGCCGATCCTCCGTCACCGAAGGGGTCTGCGCACGCGGAGCCGCCGGCTCGTTGGGCCGTCCTGCACGCCGTGCCGCACGGCGCTCTGAGCGCGCGTCGGCCATCGGGCTAGCGCGTCTCCCGGTGGGGCGTATGACCGCCGCACCAGCGGCAGTACTTGCTGAACTCGACGCGGTCCGGCGTGTTCCGCTTGGACTTCAGCGTCTGGTAGTTCCGCCGCTTGCACTCCGTGCAGGCGAGGGTGATCGCAACTCTGACTCCGCTCTTGGCCATGTCTCTCCGAAAAGGTGTGGGTCGTCCGGATCCCGTAAAGGGTCTGCCGCAGGGTCTGCGCACGCTGACGCACTGCCCCAGGGCCGCGGGATTGTAGCGGGACCCGCCCCGAAAGGGGCGGTGGGGCGCCGTTCGCGGCTAGTCGGGCAAGCCAAGCCGCCCGCGCACCCGGGCAGCGAGCACGAGGTACTGCTCGTACCTGTGCTGGCGCGGGTGTGACGGCTCGAAGGTCGCGGGGCGTTGGTGCGCGGTGGCGTTTCGCAGCTCCTCGCCGTCTGTGAATTGCTCGCGCGTCAGGTCGACCTCGAGCCCGGACGGAAGCCGGTTCCACATGTGCCCCATGATCCGCTCGTCCCCGAGATAGACGTCGGAGGCCATCAACTCGCCGCCAACGAGATCGTTGACGACGAGGCACGTCACATCGCAGTGACCACGCGCCGGGTTCTCGGGCGACCAACCGTCGTCCGGGTCGACGGTGTCGGGCCCCCAGCTGGCGCGGATCGCGTCTTCGAGTTGGGTGAGGGTGTAGGACGACAACGTTGGATAGCGGCGGGTGGGCTCGAACCACCGACCTTCGGGTTATGAGTCCGACGCTCTAACCAGCTGAGCTACGCCGCCAGGCACCGTCCCTCTGCGGGACGGTCGGCATTTTAGCGTCAGCAGTGGTAGCCGTACTCGGCGGCCTTCTTGCAGAATTCCGTCTCGCTCGCAGTGAAGAAGTGGTGGACGCCGTCGGGCTTTCGGACGTAGTAGAGGTACGGAAGGTTCGCGGGGTGGGCGGCAGCGATCATCGACGGCAGTCCCGGGTTTCCGATCGGCGTCGGAGGTAGCCCGGGGCGGATCGAGGTGTTGTACGGCGTCTGGTTCCGCAGCTCGGCCTCGGTGATCGGTCGCGTGCCCTCGATACCGAGCCCGTAGCGGAGGGTTGCGTCGATTGCGAGCGGCTTCTTGATCGCAAGCCGGTTGCAGATGACTGCCGCGACGAGCTTGCGCTCCGAGGGGGCAACGGTCTCGCGCTCGACCATCGAGGCGATCGTCAGGACACCGTACGGCGAGACGTGCCGGGCGCGCGCCGCGCTCAGGTCAAGACGTTTCCAACGCGTGGCGAATGCATCGAGTTGCAGTCGAATCAGCTCCGAAGGTCTGGTCGACGCCCCGAAGAGATAGCCGGCCGGGAAGAGAAAGCCCTCGATGCTGCGGCGCTTGTCGTCCGCCCGGAATGCCGCGGGTGCCGAGGTCGCTGCAGCGGCCGACGCATAGCTCGCCCCGGTCAGCACCGGCGTCACGTGTCGCTTGCGGATCGCGAGCCCGTGCACGATCGACACGGTGTCCGCCATCTGGCGCACCGAGAGGCCTTCCTTGAAGATGATCTTCAGCGTCACCGGCGCAGCGGCGGCGGAAACGGCAGTCCCGGCGAGCGCGGCGAAGACGACAGCGAGGACGAGCAGCCGGCGCACCGCGGGAACGTAGCGAACCGTTGAAGCTCTTCGACACTTTGGCGAGGCTGCATACTGGGCCGAACGGTGAAAGTGGTGTCGAAGAGCAGTACGCCGTCCGTCGCGCGTCCTAGCCTCCCCTCGATGATGCAGAGCGAGCTGTGCTGGCGGTGCCCGACGCCGATGGCTTGGGTCCACGGAACCTGGCAGTGTCCCCGATGCAGGTTCAAGCTCGGATGCTGCGAAGGCGATCCGCAAACTCCATGCGACGTGTCAGCGGTGCGCGAGGTCGAGCACGGCGCGCACCTCGCGAGCGACGCCGGCGTGGTCGAGCACACCCGCCGGTAGCTCGACGGTCAGGCTGACACCGCCCCCACGCAGATGGTTCTGCCAGTTCGTGGCACTGCCCGCGAGCCACGGACGATGTAGGAACGGCAGCCCTGCGACCCGCGCATACCGCCGCCCCGCGGCGGTGCTGCGCCCGTAGGCCCACACCACATCCATGTGCTGGTGGAACCACACCGTCGCCGCCGGATGAATGCGCAGGATCAGCGCGCGCGCCACGCGGGCCTC
>JACDGR010000359.1 GCA_013821525.1 Actinomycetota bacterium | reverse complement strand
GTCAGGAGGCTCCCGAGCATCAGGTACGCCACGGCCTTCGTGATCGACAGGTTGAGCGGCCCGAGGTGAATCGGGATCCACTCGTGCTGCTCGAATTCCTTCGTCGGATCGAAATCGCCGCGCGCGAACGCGTTTGCGGGCAGCAGCAGAGCGACGGTGCTGACGACGATCAACCAGCGCTTCACTTACGCAACTCCTGCTTTCGGGCCGGTGTAGTAGGCGACGAGTTGCAGGCCCAGCGCTGCCGAATAGCCCGCGGCGTACGTCAGCGCTGCCGCCAGTCCGAGCCATTTGTCGGAGACGGCGACGGCGAAGACAACCACCATCACGGCAATTGCGCGAAAGAGCATTCCGAAAGCGACCACGCCTGCGGCGGCGAGGTTACCCGTCCGGCCCTGCAGACGCGTCAGTACCCAGCCGAGCGCCTCCGAGCCCGCCCAGAGGACGGCGCCGATCCCCCAGCCACTGACCCGCCAGCCGGCGAGCAGGAAGATCGGCAGGGCGACCCCGATCACGATCGCGCCCGCAGCGGCGGGCAGCAAGGTCGGTGGGGCGACGCGGGGTTGTGTCCAGGCAGGCATGGTGGGAGAGCAGTGCTTCAGGCGTTCCGGTACTTGATGACGGTGGCGGCGACGCCGACGGGGATCCCGACGACCGCGCCGAAGGCGAGCCCGTACCGCAGTTGTCCGACCGCCCAACCGATCAACGTGCCCAGGGCGATCACCGCTGCGGTGAACCCGATGAGAACGCTGCCGGCGCCGGCGAGGGAGAACGTCGGTCGCTGGGGCTGCACCGACGCAGAGCATACCAGCGCTTGTGACACCGGATTTCCCCTAGGAGAGCGGGGGCAGCTGACCCTTGTGACGCGCGCGAGCCTAGGGCCGAGCTGTGGCAGTTCCCTCGGCGAGCTTCTTCAGCCTGCCGAGCGAAATCGTGTTCCGCGCGGTGATCGCCGAGTCGGTGCCCGGGGTATGGGCCGCGACGCCTCCGACAGGATCCTCCTGCATGAAGAGCGTCGTCTGGCCGTCCGCGCCCCGCAGCTCGAGCGTGATGCGGAACTCGCCAATCGGACCGACCTTCGCCAACAGGACGAGGCGGGTCGGCGGCACGGCCTCCTCGACCCGGGTCTCGTCGTCGACGGTCAGCGGCCCGACGCCAGTCGAGTGATGGAGCTTCGAGCCCACGGCGGGCCAGGAGTCGTCGGCGTCGCGCACGTTCTGCGCACCGAGAACCCAGTCGTCGAACGTCTGCGGGTCGGCGAGCACAGCCCACACCTCTTCCGGACTCGCATCGATCATGATCTCGTTCTCGGCCATGCACCCTCGCTACCCGGGCAGGCTACGGTGAAACAGTTTTCGGCCAGCGGCGGGCGGATACGAGTGGCCCATGCCTGACGCAATCGTGATCGGTGCCGGCCAGAACGGTCTCGTCGCAGCAAACGTGCTCGCCGACGCGGGACTCTCTGTCGTGCTGTTCGAAGCGGAGGAAACGGCAGGCGGCGCAGTGCGGACACAGGAGCTCGTCGAGCCGGGCTTCCGGAACGACACCTTCAGCGCCTTCTACCCGCTCGCGATTACCTCGCCCGCGATGCGTGCAATGGAGCTCGAGCGTTGGGGTGTGCGTTGGTGCCACGGGCCGCTCGTCCTGGCCCACCCGACGCCCGACGGCCGCTGCATCGAGCTCTCGCGCGACCTGGACGTGACCGCGGCGTCGCTCGACACCTACGCACAGGGCGACGGCGATGCCTGGCGCGAGCTGATGCGGCTCTGGGACCGGATCGAGCCGGGCATCCTGCGGGGTCTCGCGACACCGGTGCCGCCGGTACGCGCCGGCGTCTCGCTCCTGGCGCGGCTCGGCCCGCGCGGCCTCCTCGAGCTCGGCCGCACCGCGGTCTTGCCCGTGCGGCGCTTCGCGGACGAGCGCTTCAAGGGCGAAGGCGCAGCTCTCCTGCTCGGAGGCAACGCGCTCCACGCCGACCTGACGCCCGATTCGGCGCTCGGCGGGTTCTTCGGCTTCGTTCTCGCGGCCCTCGGCCAGCGCCACGGCTTTCCGTTCCCGGCGGGCGGCGCCGGCGCGATCGCCGATGCGCTCGTCGCACGAGCCGAGACGGGCGGGGTGACGATCGTCCGCGGCGCCACCGTTGAGCGGATCATCGTCCACGGCGGTCACACGGTCGGCGTGCACGTCGACGGCGAGGATGTGCGTGCCGGGCGGGTGCTCGCCGCGGTCAGCGTCTGGGAGCTCGACCGGCTGCTCGGGCGGGACGGCACACCCGACCGCGACCCGAACCACCACAAGATCGTCGAGCCGGACCCCGCTGTCGTGAAGGTCGACTGGACGCTCGACGGAACCGTTCCGTGGACTGCGGAGGCGGCGCGGCGCGCTCCGGTCGTGCACCTCGCCGAGTCCGTCGATGCGCTCACCGACTACTCGAGCGACCTCTCGAAAGGCGACGAACCGAGGCACCCGTTCGTCGTCTTCGGGCAGTACGCGCTCGCGGACGAGACGCGCGCGCCCGCGGGCAAGGACACCGCGTGGGCGTACTCACACGTGCCGCCGGACGCCGAGGCAAACCGCGTGGCCGACCGGATGGAGGAGGAAGTCGAGCTGCGGGCGCCCGGCTTCGGGACGCTGATCCGCGGGCGCCACGTCGCCCTCCTTCCGCCCGGACGCGTCAACGGCGGAACGGCCCAGCTGCACAACCAGTTCATCTTCCGTGGCACGCGCTGGGGACGTCCCCAGACCGACGTCGGCGGGCTCTACCTCGCATCGTTCTCGGCACATCCCGGGGGCGGCGTTCACGGGGCGGGCGGCTGGAACGCCGCACGGTCCGCCCTGCGGTTCAGGCCGCTCGCGAGGCTTCGTCGCGGCGCCGGCGTGCCGGCGTCGACAGCTTGACGATCTCGAGCACGTAGACGACGTAGAGAGAGGCTGCGATCGCGAGGCCACCCGCGGCGAGGTCGACGAGCACGTTCGCAAGGCTCCAACGGCCGTGATGGTGCGGTGGGGCAAAACGCGTGGCGAGCGCCGCGATCGCGAGGCTCGTGCACCAGATCCACAGGTAGATGACGGAGCGACGCTGCGAGAAGCCGAGCCGCATGAAGCGGTGGTGTAGATGCCGCGCGTCGGCGACGTAGATCGGCTGGCGATTCTTCAAGCGCTTCGCGACGACGAACGATGTGTCGAGTACCGGCACCGCGAGCACGAGGAGCGGCAACACGAGCGTTGCCAGAGCGGCCGTCTTCAAGAGGCCCTGCACCGAGATCGCGGCGAGGGTGTAACCGAGCAACAGTGCGCCCGAATCGCCCATGAAGATGCGGGCCGGGTAGAAGTTGTGCGGCAGAAAACCGGCGCACGCGCCGGCCAGCGCCGCCGCCAGCAACGTCGCGGGCGACACGATGTCGGTGAAGCCGTTCTTGCCCAGCTGATACGAGTAGACGAAGAACGCGATGGCCGCGATCAGGGTCACCCCGGCGGCGAGCCCGTCCAGACCGTCGATGAAGTTCAGCGCGTTGATGATCAGGACCGTGAACAGGATCGTCACCGGTATCGCGAGATCCGGCCCCAGCACGAAGGTGCCGCTGTTGCCC
>JACDGR010000024.1 GCA_013821525.1 Actinomycetota bacterium | reverse complement strand
TCTCCGAAGCGCTCGACTACGGGATCCTCGGCATCAACACCGGTGTGATCTCGACGGAGGTCGCGCCGTTCGGCGGTGTCAAGGAATCGGGCATCGGCCGCGAGGGATCGAAGTACGGGATCGACGAGTGGCTGGAGATCAAATATCTCTGCATGGGAGGCATTGAGTCGTGATCGTCGAGCAGCGTGACTACCACGTTCACACCGGCAAACTGAACGAGGTGGTGGCGATGTACCGAGCTGAGGGGATCGAGTTGCAGCGCAAGCATCTCGGCAACCTGATCGGCGTCTTCACCACCGACATCGGCGCCCTCTCGACCTACACGGCGCTGTGGAGCTACGACAGCTACGCCGAGCGCGAGCAGCGGCGGGCGAGCCTGCAGGCCGATCCGCAGTGGAAGGACTTTCTCGCGCGGCTGCAGCCGCTCCTGCACACCCAGCAGAACCGCATCCTGATCCCCACCGAGTTCTCGCCGATCCGCTGATGGAGGGGAAGGTCGCGATCGTCACGGGCGGTGCGCAGGGAATCGGGCGGGCGATTGCCGAGGGACTCGCCGCGCTGGGCGCGCGAATCGTGATCGTCGACCTGAACGGCGCCGAAGCCGCCGCCGCCTCGTTCCCAGGCGGTCTCGGGATCACGGCAGACGTCGGCGACGAGCAGGCGGTCGCGGCGCTCGCGGAGCAGGTCGCGGACGAGTGTGGCTCGATCGACATCCTCGTCAACAACGCCGGTCTTTACGCCTCACTCGAGATGCGTCCGTTCGAGCAGATCCCGCTCGAAGAATGGCGCAGGGTGATGGACGTCAACGTCGCCTCGATGTTCCTGATGTGCCGCGCCGTCGTTCCGATCATGCGCGCAGGAGGCGGCGGGAGGATCGTCAACATCTCGTCGGGCACACCGTTCCGTGGCGTGCCGTTCCTGCTCCATTACGTCACCTCGAAGGGCGCGATCGTTGCCTTCACGCGGGCGCTCGCGAAGGAGGTCGGCAACGACAAGGTGCTCGTGAACTGCGTTGCGCCCGGCTTCACGCTCTCCGCCGGTGTCGAGGCGCACCCCGAGGTGGTTGAGAAGCTCCGCGACGTCTCCGTCTCGGCGCGCACGCTGCAGCGCGACCAGACGCCGAACGACGTCGTCGGCGCCGTGGCGTTTCTCGTCGGCGACGGCTCGGACTTCATCACCGGACAGACGATCGTGATCGACGGCGGACAGACGTTCCATTGATCCTGCGGCTGTCCGACCATCGCGACGGCGTCGAGCTCGGCCCCGGCGACCACATCGTCTACGACGTCGAGGCCGACGAAGCGCACGCGGGCGCCGCAAGCGTCGAGGGACGAGCGCTCGTCTGGGAGCTGACAGAGAAGCCGGCCGGCAACTGGCTGCTGCGCTGTGACCGGGTCGACTTCCCGCCCGGCGGCGTCGCCTACCTGCACACGCATCCGGGTCCCGGGCTACGCGTGCTGTTGCACGGACGGATTCGCATCGACACGGAAGGCGCCTCGCACGAGTACGGCCCGTTCGAGTGGTGGTACGAGACCGGCCCCGACCCCGTGTTCGCCACAGCCTCCGAGGTCGAGGACACTGCGTTCGTCCGCGTGCTGGTCCTGCCGCGCGGGTGGGAGGGCAAGCGCACGATCAGCTACGTCGACCCCGCAGACGAGGCGAAGCCGAAGCTGCAGCGCGCTCGTATCTACCTCGAGCACGGGGTGTGACCCGTCGCGGCGGCAAGCTGCTCGCAGATCAGCTCGCGGTGCACGGCACCGAGCTTGCCTTCTGTGTTCCCGGCGAGAGCTACCTCGAGCTGCTCGATGGTCTGTACGAGTCCTCGATCCGGCTGATCACGTGCCGGCACGAAGCAAGCGCGGCGAACATGGCCGAGGCGTACGGGAAGCTGACCGGCCGGCCCGGCATCTGCATGGTTACGCGCGGGCCGGGTGCGACGCAGGCCTCGGTCGGCGTGCACACCGCGTTTCAAGACTCGACGCCGCTGATCCTGCTCGTCGGACAGGTGGCATCGTCGCAGGAGGAGCGCGAAGCCTTCCAGGAGGTCGACTACCGGCGCATGTTCGGTCCGCTCGCCAAGTGGGTCGCGCAGATCGACAGCGTCGATCGACTTCCGGAGCTCCTCGCCCGTGCGTACACGGTCGCGTGCGCGGGACGGCCTGGCCCGGTCGTGCTTGCGCTGCCCGAGGACATGCTGGCGCAGGAGACCGACGCGGCGGATGCTCCAAGGTTTCGGGTCTTGCAGCCGAGTCCCGCAGCGGCGGACGTCGAGGCGTTCCGAACGTTGCTCGCTGGCGCGGAGCGCCCGTTCGCGATCCTCGGAGGCGCGGGCTGGACGCCGCAAGTGTCGGCCGACATGCGGATCTTTCTCGAGGCGAATGACCTGCCGGCAGGCGCCGCGTTTCGTCGGCAGGACGCGCTCGACAACGACTCGCCCGTCTATGCGGGGGACGTCGGCATCGGCATCAACCCTGCGCTTGCAGAACGGGTGCGCGATGCGGACGTCCTCCTTGTCGCCGGGCCGCGGCTCGGCGAGATGACGACGTCGGGCTACACGCTCGTCGACGTGCCGGTGCCACGGCAGACGCTCGTCCACGTGCATCCAGGGGCGGAGGAGCTCGGGCGCGTCTACCAGGCGCAGCTGCCGATCCTCTCCGGGATGGAGCAGTTCGCGGCCGCAGTGCGCGACCTGCGCGTCGAGCCGCGCTGGAGCCAGGAGCGGTCGCAGGCACGCGCCGCGTACGAGGCGTGGCGCGAGCACGGTCCGATGCCCGGCGAGGTCGACCTCGGTGCGTGCATCGCAGCGCTGCGCGAGCAGGTTCCCGACGCGATCGTCACGAACGGCGCCGGGAACCACACGGTGTGGATCCACCGCTTCTGGCGCTTCCATCGCTTCCCGAGCCAGCTCGCGCCGACGAGCGGCGCGATGGGCTACGGGGTGCCGGCCGCGGTTGCCGCGAAGGCGGTCAGGCCGGAGGCGACGGTGATCTGCTGGTCGGGCGACGGCGATTTCCTGATGTCCGGCCAGGAGCTCGCGACCGCCGTCCAGCACGATTTGCCGATCGTCGTGATCGTCGTCGACAACGCGATGTACGGGACGATCCGCATGCACCAGGAGCGTCACTTCCCTGGCCGGGTCGTCGGCACCGACCTGCGCAATCCCGACTTCGCCGCCTATGCGCGAGCGTTCGGCGCCCACGGTGAGACGGTCGAGCGCACGGCCGACTTTGCGCCCGCGCTCGAGCGGTCGCTCGCCGCCGGGCGGCCCGCGGTGCTGCACCTGCGCATCGACCCCGAGGCGATCAACCCGCGCACGACGCTGAGCGCGATCCGCGCAGGCGCGTGAACCCTTCGGCCCTGGCGCGCTCGTGAGCGATCCGTACAACGCGATCATCACCGAGGTCGAGCCTGCTCCCGCCCTGCCAGGCCCGCTGCACGGCCGCAGGCTGCTCGTCAAAGACCTGATCGACACCGCGGGCATCCGCACCACGTACGGCTCGCGGATCTACGCCGACCACGTCCCCACGCGTAGCGCGACCGCGGTCGAGCGGCTCGTCGCCGCCGGCGCGGTGATCGTCGGTAAGGCGAACCTGCATGAGTTCGCGTGGGGTGTCACGAGCCAGAACGACTGGTACGGCACCGTGCAGAACCCGCGCCTACCGGGACGGACGACGGGTGGATCCTCGGGCGGCAACGCGGCCGCTCTCGCGGCCGGCCTCTGCGACATCGGAGTCGGCACGGACACCGGTTGCTCGATCCGCTTGCCTTCGTCCTGCTGCGGTGTCGTCGGCTTCAAGCCGAGCTGGGGCCGCGTGCCGGTCGACGGCGTCTACCCGCTGTGCCGCAGCTTCGACACCGTGGGGCCGATGGCGACAAGCGTCTCCGAGGTCGCGACGATGTGGTCGATCCTTGCTGCCGCACCGCTCCCGGCGCCGCAGCTCGCCGGCCTGACTGTCGGTCTCTTGACGCGGCCGCCCTCGGTCGGCGGTCCCGCACAGGCGGAGAATCGTGCCGGCGAGGCGTACGTCGAGCAGCTCGAAGCAGTGGGGGCGCGCGTCGTCGAGGTGACGATCCCCGATCCGCCCGAGGACACCTGGCCCCTCTTCTTCCACGAGGCCGCGGAGGCACATCGCACGACGTTCCCTGCGCGCGCAAATGAGTACGGGACGAACGTGCGCACGAAGCTCGAGCAGGCACAGCTCGTCGACCCCGACGAGGTTGCACGCGCCGCCGCCGCGGTGCGTGCCTGGCGTACCTACCGGCCCGAGGTCGATCTCTACGTCGCGCCGGTGCTCGGTGTCGAGGTGCCGCCGGTCGACTGTGACGAGCTCGACATCCGGATTCCGGCAACTGCGTTCCTGCGCCCCTTCAACGTGCTCGGCTGGGCCGCGATCGCGATCGGCGACCTGCAACTGATCGCGCCGCGCGACGAGACGGTGCTCGCCGCCGCCCTCGCCTGGGAAGCCTCTACGGCGTGATGTCCTTGATCTTCCCGGGTGCGGGCAGCGTCAGGTCGACCGGCGTGCCGTACTCGCTGTAGGTCGTGTCGAGCGTGATCTTCGTCCCCTTGGCCGTCGTGTAGTCGACGAGCACACGGCTGAGCCGGCCGTCGGAATCGAGCCAGAAGCTCGCGGGGAAATTTGCGGCGGGATAGTCGTTGCGGATCGAGGTCATGACGGCAGCAGGAATGCGGCGTGCGAGCCGCGCGAGCCCGACGGTTCCGGAGTACCGGAACGTTCCGTCGGCCTCCTTGCCGCCGTACGTGGCGCCCGTCACGCCCTCCGGCAGGTAGGCAGCGCCGAGCACGTGCGCGAACTCGTCCGGCTGGTCGTGACGTTGCTTCGCGGTCAGCTTGCGCGTGTCGAGCTTCGTCCACGGTGGCACCGTCGGATCGGCGAGGGCAGCCTGCACGTTCGCGTTCGTGTACGTGATCGGGCCGATGATCACGAGCTCCTGTGGGAACTGGCCACCGGGAAGCTGCTTGTAGAGATGCGCTCGCCGCGCCTTGAAGGACACCGAGCCGTTCTCCTCGGCCGTGATCCGCGTGCCGCCGGCGTTGACGCTGATCTTGAGGTTGAACTGTGCAGGCCCGGCCGCGATCGTCTGCGCGCGCACGTTCTCGAACGCCGGATGCGACTTCGAGGATCCGCCGCAGCCTGCGAGCAGGGCGGCGGTGAGCATGAGGAGAGCCACGAGGCGCACGCGCTGCACCCTACAAGCGGCACCACCCATCTAGAGCTCGATCGAGATCGCGCCCTTCGGCCGGGCGCGCGCGCCGCTCCGGAGCACGTCCACGAATGCAGCCGCGGTCGGCGACCAGTCGTTGCGTGCGTACACGGCGACGTCACGGATCAACCGCGGCGTGAAGCGCAACACCGCGCAGTCGAGCCCCGGCACGACGATGTTGTCGGGCGCGAGCGCGATCCCGACGCCGACTGCGGCGAGCCGGACTGCGCCTTCGGCCTGAGAGGTGCGCACCGTGCCGCGCGGCCGAAAGCCTGCCCGGCGGCAGATCTCCTCGACGATGCCTGCGAGGCCGTGGTCGGGGTGGTAGAGCACCCACTGGCGGTCGCGCAGCTCCTCGACAGTGACGGACCGCTGCGCGGCGAGCGGATCGCCGCTCGAGACGACGAGGACGAACTCCTCCCACGCGATCGTCTCGAGCGGTCCGTCCCAGCGTCGGACGGGGCGTGGGCCGACGGCGAAGTCGGCCACTCCCTGTTCGACCGCGTCCTCGAGCAGGTGTCGGTGGCGGAACTCGTGCAGCCTGACCGCGATGTTCGGGTGACGCGCGTGCCAGACACCGATGTGCGGGGGCAGCACGCCGACGGCCATCGAGAGCACAGTGGCGATCTCCAGCTCGCCCAGCTCGAGATCGAGAGCCGAGCGTGCGCTCTGCCAACCGCGCTCGAGCGCCCGCACCGCGAGCCGCGCCTCGGGCAGCAACGCGCGACCGGCCGGGGTCAGCGAGACGCCGCGCGGCAGGCGGTCGAGGACGGTCCCGTCGAGCTCGGCCTCGAGCGTCTTGATGTGCTGAGAGAGCGACGGTTGTGTGATCCCGAGCGCGCGTGCTGCCCGCGTGAACGAGCCCTCGTCGACGACTGCCACGAAGCATTCGAGCTGGCGGAAGTTCATAGGCAAAACCTATCAACCTCAGTGTTACTCACCCCACTTGACCTATTGCCCCAAACACGTAAAGCTCGCGTCGTGCGGGCCACGGGGATCAATCACGTCAGCATCTCAGCGACCGACCTCGAAGCATCGACGCGTTTCTACGAGGAGGTCTTCGGGATGGAGCGCATCCCGACCCCGATCTTCGCGACCCCGGTGCAGTGGCTTCGCATAGGTGATCTGCAGCTGCACATCTTCCTCGAAGAGAGCGGCACACCGCCGAGCCGCCATCACCTCGGGATCACGATCGACGATTTCGAAGCGGCGTACGAAGCGGTGTCGGACCGCATGTCGGGCGAGTGGGGTGCAGAGCTCGTCGAGCTGCCGTCCGGGCAGGTCCAGCTCTACTTCCGCGATCCCGGCGGGAACCTGATCGAGCTGAACTGGCCCGACGCGAGCACGGTGGATCGTTCGCGCTACACGACGCTCGGCCGGCTGGTCGACCGTGTGCCGCAGACCGCCGAGTCCGCGCAGGCCGTGCTCTACCTCGAAGGGACACGGTCTTGAGCGACGTGGCCGTCGATCGCCCGCCGGCGATCTCGAATCGCGCGCGCTCGCTCGCGCTGCGCCGCCGCGTGCTGCTCGTGATCGGCTGGACGCTGCTTGCGATCCTCGTGATCGTGCCGCTGCTGTGGGTGCTCTTCCTCGCGCCGACGACGGGCAAGTGGGCAACGGCGTTCGGGTCCGCCGTGCACGATCCGAAGGACTTCCTGATCACGGTGCTGAACGGCGTCACGGCGGCCGCGCTCTACTTCGTCGTCGCGAGCGGTTTCACGCTGATCTTCGGGTTGATGCGCGTCGTCAACATGGCGCACGGCGCGCTCTTCCTCTTCGGTGGCTATGTCGCCCTCAAGCTGCAGCGCGGCATGGTCGGTGAGGGCGGGTCGTTCGGGTTGACGAGCGCTCAGGTGAATCTCACCCACTGGATCATCCCGGCGATCGTGGGGACGGTGGTCGTCGCGGCGATGGGCCTCGCCATGCAGCAGGTGTTCCTGCGCTGGAACCAGGGGCAGGAGTTGCGCCAGGCTCTGATCACGATCGCGATCTCGATCATCCTCGCCGACCAGATGCTCGCCCACTTCGGCGGCGTGGCCGAGGACATCGCGTGGCCCCGGAACATCGACACCTTCGTCAACCTGCGCGTCCAGGGGATCCTCTATACCGAGACGCGGCTCGTCATCCTCGGCATCGCCCTCGCAATCGGCATTCTCCTCTGGCTCTGGTTGAAGCGGACGCGGACCGGGATGGTGATTCGCGCCGGCGTCGACGATCGCGCGATGGTCTCTGCGCTCGGCATCAACATCCAGCTCACATTCGCGATCGCGTTTGCCGTCGGCTCGGCGCTCGCGGGCCTCGGCGGCGTGATCGGCGGCTCGTTCGCGAGCCTCGCACCCGGGCTCGACGCGAACTGGCTTCTCTACTCGCTGGTCGTCGTGATCATCGGCGGCATGGGCTCTCTCGGCGGCGCTGCGATCGGTTCGCTGCTGCTCGGGTTGACGAGCAACTTCTCGGCCGCGTACCTGCCGTCGACCTATACGTACTACTCGATCATCTTCACGTTCATGCTGGTCGCGATCATCCTCGCGGTGCGGCCGCTCGGTCTGTTCGGCAGGCCCGCGTGACCCGGATCACTCCCGACCGTGTCGTTGGCATCGGGGCGCTCGTGCTGGCCGTGATCGCGCCGTTCATCGTCTCGAGCTACTGGGTCGGAGCGCTTCTGACTCAGATGTTGTTCCTCGGCATCGTCGCAGCGAGCCTGATCTTCCTCTCGGCATACGGCGGGATGATCTCGCTCGCGCAGGTCGCGGTGTACGGGATCGCGGGCTTCGTCGTTGGCAACGCGACGACGAACGGCAACACGAAGGGCCTCAACCTCGGCTGGAACCCGTGGTGGGGAGTGATCGCCGGCATCGCGATCGCTGTCGGCGTCGGGCTGCTGTTCGGCGCGCTCGCGAGCCGGAGCGTCGGGATCTACTTCCTGATGATCACCCTGACCTACTCAGTGATCGCGAACCTGACGTTCGGTCAAGTGACCGACGTCTCGGGCTTCGGCGGCATCAGCGGCATTCCGGCGCCAGGTGCGATCGGTCGCGTCGAGGCGCACCAGAACCGCCTCTACTACGTCGCGCTCGTGGCAGCGTTCCTCGTCTATCTCCTGCTCCGCTACGTCGCACGGACGCCGTTCGGCCTGACGCTGCAAGGCGTTCGCGACGACCCGATCCGCATGGCGTCGCTCGGCTACAACGTCAACCTGCACAGGACGATTGCCTTCGGGTTCGCGTCGTTCGTCGCCTCGATCGGCGGCGTGCTGTTCGTCTGGTGGAACGGTCACATCGACCCTGCTTCGATCGACCTCGGCGCGACGATCGACGTGCTCGTGATCGCGGTGATCGGTGGCCTCTACCGGCTCGAGGGTGCCTGGGTCGGCGCGCTCTTCTTCGTGATCGTCAACAACTACTCGCAGCAGATCAGCTTCATCGGGCCACGGTTCCACACGCTGATCGGCGCGATCTTCCTGCTCATCGTGCTCGTCTCCCCCGGCGGCCTCGTCGGGCTGTGGGAGCGCGCGCTGGAGCTCGCATCCGGGACACACAAGGAGCCCTCCGATCGCACGCCGATCGAGGTCGGTCCCGTGGAGTCACATGTCTGAAAGGAGGCTCTGACCCCGCCGACGCTCAGGCGTGACCTTGACCGTCGCAGATCTCCTAACGGAACATCCTGCGGCGCGTCGTAAAGCAGTGCTCGATTTTCGTCCAGCACGTACTGACCCCCATGAAGGATCGAAAGGAGGAGGGCATAAGCATGAATGCTCTCAAGAGCAAGTGGAAGCTCGTCACGCTCGCCGCGCTGGTGGTTCTCGCCGCCGCGTCGGTGCTCGCGACTACGGCGACCGCTCGCAGTAGTGCGTCGACGATCAAGATCGCAGTCCTGTCCGACTGTCAGGGCGCGTTCGGTTCGTTCGACAATCAAGACATGGCCGGTGTCGTCACCGCAATGGCGCAGTTCGCCGGCGCGAAGGCGAAGAACCCGAACAAGCCGCGTGACGGCTGGACGGGTGGCTCGATCAACGGCCATCCGCTGAAGCTCGTCGGCGTCGGTTGCTCGAATGACCGTGCAGACACGGCGATCAAGGAGACCAAGCGCCTCATGGAGCAGTTGGGCGCCGACATCCTGATCGGCCCGCTCTCGGGCGACGAGTCGATCGCGGTGGCGAACTACGCCAAGCAGCATCCGAATAAGACGTTCGTGGACGGTTCCGCAGGCGCGCAGGACACGACGCTGAAGGTGCGGGCCCCGAACTTCTTCCGGTTCAACGGTGACGGCGCGATGTGGAACGCCGGCCTCGGTGACCTGGCACACAACAAGCTGGGGTGGAAGACGGCGGCGGTCATCGCCGACGACTACAGCTTCGCGTGGACGTCCGCAGCCGGCTTCATCGCCGAGTTCTGCGCAGTGGGCGGCAACGTCACGAAGCGGGTCTTCCCGCCGCTGAACACGACGGACTACTCGTCGTATGCACAGCAGATGCCGACCAACGTCGACGGCACGTTCGTCGCTGTTGGCGGTGCTGGTCTGATCCCGTTCCTCAAGGCATACGAGCAGGCGCACGGGCCGATCGACGGTAAGAAGTTCATCGGCAACCTGTTCTGGGGCACACCGGGTCAGTTCGAGCAGCTGTCCACCCGTGTCGCCGGCGCATATGTCGGTGGCGCAGGGACGGCCGGCGACCTCGCAACGAAGGCTGCCAAGGCCTACAACGCGCAGGTCGGCAAGGTGTTCAAGACGATCCCGCCCTACGGTGCAGCTGCGCCGCAGGCCGCGTCGACGTTCACGTACGGCTTCTACGTCAACACGTGGGGGCTGCTCGCAGGGCTGAAGGCCAACGGCGGCAACATCGCCGGCGGTCAGAAGTCGCTCCAGGCCGCGATCAAGAAGGTGCGGCTTGCGACTCCGTACGGCCCGCTCTACCTGGACAAGAACAACCAGGCAGTGATCAACGTCTTCTACCAGCAGCTCTACGAGAAGGGCGGCAAGCTGGCAGTCAAGACGGTCGGCGAGATCCCGGGCGTCACGCAGACGTTCGGTGGCACGTTCTCCAGCTCGACACCCGCTCCGGGACGGACGAACCCGAAGTGCGTCAAGCGGAGTCTGCCGTGGATCGGTAAGACGATTCACCCGCCGGTCACCGGCTAACGGAGCGCGTGACCGACGTATCGAAAGCCGAAATTGCCGAGCCGATCCTCCGCTTGCGGGGGATCGGCCGGCGATTCGGCGGCCTGCATGCCGTGCGTGACGTCGACCTCGACGTCGCGCACGGCGAGCGGCGCGCGATCCTCGGGCCGAACGGCGCCGGGAAGACGACGCTGTTCAACGTCATCTCCGGTGACGTCGGGCCGAGCTCCGGCACGATCGACTTCCTGGGCGAAGACGTCAGCGTGCTGCCCCCTCGGGCGCGCGCGAAGCTCGGGATGGGCCGGACCTACCAAAAGTCTCGTTCGTTCCTCGGCATGACGGTCGAGGACAACCTCTACCTCGCAGTCCTTGGCACGCGCAGCGGGCACTTCCGCCCGATCTCGCTGCGGAAACGTGACGGCGAGATGCGCGACCGGGCGCGTGAGCTCGCCGACGCCGTCGGCCTCGGCGGCCGCTTCGGTGAGCTCGTCGGCTCGCTCTCGCACGGCGAGCAGCGCCAGCTCGAAGTGGGGATGGCGCGTGCGTCGAACCCGCACCTGATGATGCTCGACGAGCCTGCCTCCGGGCTGTCGCGCGGCGAGCGTGTCGCGCTCACCGAGCTGCTGCTCTCGCTCGATCCCGCGATCACGTTGATCCTGATCGAGCACGACATGGACGTTGCCCTTCGGGTTGCTGACCGCGTGACGATGATGCACGACGGGCGCGTGATCGTCGAAGGCACGCCCGACGAGATCCGAGCAAACCAGACGGTGCACGATCTGTACCTGGGCAGGGGAAATCACTCCGATGTCTGACGTGCCGCTGCTCGCAGTCGAGGGCGTCAACGCCTTCTATGGGACGGCGCAGGCGCTCGACGACGTGTCGTTCGAGATCCTTGGCGGCTCGACGGCAATGGTCGGCCGCAACGGCATGGGGAAGACGACGCTCTGCAACGCGATCGTCGGCGTGCCGCCTGCGCGCGTCAGCGGATCGATCCGCTACAACGGCACGGAGCTCGTCGGCCGACCCTCGTACAAGGTTGCGAAGCTCGGTATCGGCTACGTGCCGCAGGGCCGTCGGTTGTTCCCGTCGCTCTCGGTCGACGAGCATCTGCGGATGATCGCCGGTCGTGGTGGCGGCTCGAAACGCTGGACTGTCGCGAAGATCTACGAGCTCTTCCCACGCCTCGCCGAGCGTCGGCGAAACGGCGGCGCCCAGCTCTCGGGCGGCGAGCAGCAGATGCTCGCGATCGGGCGCGCTCTGCTCACGAACCCGTCGCTGCTGATCATGGACGAACCCTCCGAGGGTCTTGCACCCGCGATCATCGAGCATCTGGTCGAGACGTTCCGGCGGCTCGAGCAGGAGGGCCTCGCAATCCTGCTGATCGAGCAGAACCTTGGGATGGCGACGGCGATCGCCGAACGGCAACTCGTGATGGTGGCGGGCTCGATCGCAGCCGAGACGACGGCCGCGGAGCTCTCGACGGACATGGAGCTCCAGCGGCGCTACCTCGGCGTCGAGCCGCTTGCGGAGCGCACGTAGTGCCCGTCGTCGGGCTGATCGGCACGCTCGATACGAAGGGCCAGGAGTACGCGTTCTTGCGCGACCGGTTGCAGGAGGCGGGCGTCGAGGTGCTCGTGATCGACGCAGGCATCCACGAGCCTGTCGGGCTCGATCCGGACGTGCCGCGCGACGAGGTTGCGCGCGCAGCCGGTAACGACGTGGCCGAGCTCGCTGCTGCCGGGGACCGTGGCGCGGCGGTGACCGCGATGGCTGCGGGTACCGAGGTGATCGTGCGCACGCTCTACGACGAGGGCCGCATCGACGGTCTGCTCGCGCTCGGTGGCTCGGGAGGCTCGTCGATCGCGGCGCCCGCGATGCGCGCGCTCCCGGTCGGAGTTCCGAAGCTGCTTGTCTCGACCGTCGCGTCCGGAGACACACGTCCGTATGTGGGAGCGGTCGACGTGACGATGATGTACTCCGTCGTCGACATCTCTGGTGTCAACCGCGTCTCGGCGCGCATCATGGCGAACGCCGCCGGTGCGATCGCCGGCATGGTCGGCGCGAGCGTGCCGGAATCGGAGGGGAAGCCGCTCGTCGCCGCGACGATGTTCGGTGTGACTACTCCGTGCGTCACGACTGCCCGCGAGCGGTTGGAGGAGCACGGCTACGAGGTGCTCGTCTTTCACGCGACGGGTGCGGGCGGACAATCGATGGAGGCGCTCGCCAAGGACGGCTTTCTCGCGGGCGTGCTCGACGCGACGACGACCGAGCTGGCCGATGAGCTCGTCGGCGGCGTTCTCTCCGCAGGCCCCGACCGCCTCGAGGCGGCGGGCGCTGCGGGCGTGCCGCAGGTCGTCTCGCTCGGGGCGCTCGACATGGTCAACTTCGGCCCGCGCGAGTCGGTGCCGTCCCGCTTCGACGATCGCAACCTCTACGTCCACAACCCGACGATCACGCTGATGCGCACGACGCCCGAGGAGTGCGGTGAGCTGGGCCGCACGATCGGCCGCAAGCTCTCCGCTGCGACAGGCCCGACCGTGCTCTTCATCCCCGAGGGTGGCGTGTCGATGATCGCGGTTCCGGGGCAGCCGTTCCATGACCCCGACGCCGACGATGCCCTGATCGCAGGCCTCCATGAGACGCTCGACGACTCCGTCGAGGTGCATGCGCGCAGCGAGGACATCAACGACCCTGCGTATGCGACCGCAATGGCCGACCGGCTGCACGAGCTGATCCAGGCGGCTCGCGCGTGAACCGCGCGGAAGGGGTCGCGCGGCTGCGCGCACAGGTCGCTGCGGGCGCGCCGATCATCGGCGCCGGTGCCGGCACGGGGCTCTCGGCAAAGCTTGCCGAGGCGGGCGGAGCAGACCTGATCATCATCTACAACAGCGGTCGCTACCGGATGGGCGGACGTGGCTCACTTGCGGGGCTGATGCCGTTCGGCGACGCGAACGAGATCGTCGTCGACATGGCGCGTGAGGTGCTGCCTGTGGTGCGCGAGACGCCCGTGCTCGCCGGTGTGTGCGGCACGGATCCGTTTCGTCTGATGCCGGTCTTCCTCGACGAGTTGAAGCGCATCGGGTTCAGCGGTGTGCAGAACTTCCCGACGGTCGGCCTGATGGACGGCACCTACCGGGTCGGCCTCGAGGAGACGGGCATGGGCTACGGGCTCGAGGTCGACATGATCCGGCTCGCGCACGAACGCGACTTCCTGACCGCGCCGTACGTCTTCGAGCCGGAGCAGGCGAGTGCGATGGCAGAGGCGGGGGCCGACGTGCTCGTCCCGCACATGGGCCTCACGACCGGCGGTGTGATCGGTGCCTCGAGTGCGAAGTCACTCGTAGAGTGCGTGCCGTTGATCCAGGCGATGCACGACGCGGCCAAGCGCGTCAACCCGGACATCCTCGTGCTGTGTCACGGCGGCCCGATCGCAGAGCCCGACGACGCCGCGTACGTGATCGCGAACACCGAGGGCATCGTCGGGTTCTTCGGCGCCTCGTCGATGGAGCGACTTCCGACCGAGGTTGCGATGACCGAGACCATGCGCCGCTTCAAGTCGATCGCCGTCTGAACGTTCTTTCCGACCCCCAAGGAGGAAGTGTGATGAGCACATTCGTGAAGCAGTCCGATGTGGAGCAGGAGCAATTCGACTGGGGCACGATCGGCTGGCGGTGCCGCCCCGCGAACACGGGCGCCAAGAGCCTCGTCGTGATGGACGTGACGCTCGAGCCCGGTGAGGGTCACGCGTTCCACCGCCACGACGGTCAGGAGGAGATGATCATCATCAAGCAGGGGAGCGTCACCCAGTTCATCGAGCAGAAATCGACGACTCTTGCCGCCGGCGACTCCGTCTACCTCGACGCGGGTGTCGTGCACGCCTCGTACAACGACGGAGAAGAGACGGCGCACCTGCAGGTCGTGATCGGCCCGTCGCTCGGCGAAGGTGGCTACGGCCTCGTCGACGTCTCGGCCGAGGAGCCCTGGGCCTCGATTCGCTAGCGCCGCGCCGCGGCGAGCACCGTCTGCGCGTCGAGCCCGCGGATCGACGCGTCGACGAGCTCGATCGGGTGGAACGCGGCGACCGGCTTGCCCGCTCGCCGCAGCGCCGCGGTCACCTGCACGAGGCAACCCGGGTTGCCGCTCGCATACGCCTCGGGCTCCGTCGCGAGGACGACGCCCGCCTTGCGGTCGCCGAGCTCCCGCGCGGTGTCGGGCTGTACGAGGTTGTAGATGCCTGCGCTGCCGCAGCACAGGTCCTGCTCGGCAGGCTCGAGCAGCACGAGGCCGGGAATCGCGCGGAGTGCCGCGCGCGGCTCGGACTCGATGCGCTGCGCATGCTTGAGGTGGCACGAGTCCTGGAACGCGACGCGCAGCTCGAGCGGCTGGCGCTCCGCCCTCGAAGGTGGGTCGACGAGCAGCTCGGAGACGTCGACGACGTTCGGGATGTCGTGATCCTTCAGATGTGAGCCGCAGCCCGCTGCATTCGTGACGATCGCGTCGTAGCCGCTCAGATCCTCGGCCAACGTGTGGGCTCGCGCAAGTCCTTCCTCGAGCCGTCCGGCGTGCGCGTGCAGTGCACCGCAGCAACTCTGCGCCTTTGGCACATGCACGTCGTAGCCGTCTGCCGCGAGCACGCGTGCGGTCGCGGCGTTCACGTCGCCGAAAACCACGCTCTGCACGCAGCCGGCTACGACTGCGACGCGTGGGCCTTTGCCCGGCAAGTGCACCGGCGGCCAGGCGCTGCTGACCCACGGCGGCGCAACAGCGCCGAGCGGCGCGAACGGGCCGGGAGCGGGGAGGCGCCGGAACGCGAGCGCTGCGCGGAGTCGCCGCCGGTGCGGAAAGACCTCGAAGATCAGGCGCCGCAGCAGCCGTTCGCCGAGCGTGCGCTTCGTGCTCTGCTCGATGTGCGCGCGGGTCGTCTCGATCAGCCGGTCGTACTGGACGCCGGAGGGGCATGCGGGCACGCAGGCCATGCAGCCGAGGCAGCGGTCGAAGTGCTCGACGACCGTGTCCGTCAAATCGATCGTCCCGTCGACGAGGCCGGCCATCAGATGGATGCGACCGCGCGGCGAGTCCATCTCCTCGTGCCACAGGTTGTAGGTCGGGCAGGCGGGCAGGCAGAACCCGCAGTGCACGCAGTCGGCGATCAGCTCGGGCTGCACATCGCCTCCACGATCCGCTCGGCAAGCGGGCTCCAGGTGGTATCCGGCTCGCCGGGCAGATACGCAACGCGCGCACCGGGCCGCACGAGTTGCGCAGGCTCTCCGTCCCAGCGCACGCGGCGCTGCAGGCCGGCCTGCAGCGCTCGTACCCCGCTCCACGGGTCTGTCTCGTCGCCGCCGAGCTCCTCGACCTGCGCCCGCACTGCGCCTGCTCCGCCCTCGAAGAGGACGTGCATCCGGTCTCCGACGATGTCGACCGCGCTCGGTGTCAGGCCGGAGTGGTGCAGGTTCGACCAGTCGCTCGCCGGGATCGTGAGGGTGCGCTGCGCCACGGGCTGCGGGTGCAGGCGCAGAGCGACGCGCTCGACCGCTCCGAGCCGGCCACGCGACCCGCAGAAGAGCTTCCCGAGGTCGTAGCCCGCGACGTTCTTGACGACCTTGCCTCCCGAGCTGGCGCGCGTTCCGTCGCGCAAGGTGACGGTGACGCCGATCACGAGGTCGCGCATCGTGCCGAAGCGATGCCGTAACGGTCCCGAGAGATCCTCGAGCAGGCACTCGCCGAGCGTCGGGTCGCCGGGCGGGTCGAGCGAGACGCGCTGCCCGTGCTCGGCGAGTGCTGCTTGCAGATCAGCGAGTCGCAGGCCGGCCTCGACGATGCAGGTCAGGTCACCCGGCTCGTGCTCGAGGATCCGCGCGGGCTCAGAACCGTTCTGCAAGACCTGCCACCTCCAGCGGATGGGCCCGGTGCGGCCCCGGCACCTCGCCGCAGAGCCGCGGCGTGGGGAAGAGCTTGCCGGGGTTCGCGAGGCCCTCGGGGTCGAACGCACTGCGGAGCCGTTTCATCGCCTCGAGGTCGTCCTCGCTGAACATCAGCGGCATCGCGCACGCCTTGTCGGAGCCGACGCCGTGCTCTCCGGTGATCGATCCGCCCGCATCGATGCACGCCTCGAGGATCTTGTTCGCGACGAGCTCGGCGCGCTCGGCCTCGCCCGCGACGCGGCCGTCATAGAGGACGAGCGGGTGCAGGTTCCCGTCGCCTGCGTGGAACACGTTGCCGACGCGGAGGCCGTGCTCCTGCGAGAGCGCGTCGATGCGGCGCAGCACCTCCGGGAGCTTCGTGCGCGGGACGACTCCGTCCTGGACGTAGTAGTTCGGGCTGACGCGACCCATCGCTGCAAACGCCGCCTTGCGCCCGCGCCAGACTGCCGCGCGATCGGTTGCATCTGCGGCGATCCGAACCTCCGTTGCGCCGTTCGCGCGGCAGAGAGCGTCGACGCGAGCGAGATCCTCCTCGACCTGGGAGCTCGGACCATCCAGCTCGACGATCAGGATCGCGCCGCAGCCCGGCGGGTAGTTCGCGCCGACGGCCGCTTCCGCTGCCTCGATCGTGATCGCATCCATCATCTCGATCGCGGCCGGCAGGATGCCCGCGGCGATCGTTCCGGACACCGCGGCGCCCGCGTCGTCGGTGTGCGCGAAGCCTGCGAGC
>JACDGR010000358.1 GCA_013821525.1 Actinomycetota bacterium | reverse complement strand
GATCTGGCGGCGCGTCGCTGCAAGCGGCGTCAAGCACCTGACCGCCTTCAACTATCGCTTCGTGCCGGCGATCCGCCTTGCGCGTGAGCTGATCGAAGCCGGCGAGCTCGGCGAGATCTACAGCTTCCGCGGGCAGTACCTGCAGGAGTGGGGGTCGACGACGGACGACGCCTGGCGGTTTCATCAGGCCGACGCCGGCTCGGGTGCGCTCGGCGACCTGGGCGCGCACGTCATCGACCTCTCGCGTTATCTCGTCGGCGAGCTGACCGGCGTCTCCGCGACTACCCGAACCTTCATGCCCGACCGCGAGGTGGACGACGCGTTCCAGGCCGTCGCCGAGTTCGAGGGCGGCGCGATCGGGACGTTCGAAGCAACCCGGTTCGCGCCGGGACGCAAGAACGCACTCAGCTGGGAGATCAACGGCTCGAAGGGATCACTCGCGTTCGACCTCGAGCGGCTGAACGAGCTCGAGCACTCGGACGGCACGAAGGGCTTCCGCACGATTCTCGTCTCTGAAGCCGACCATCCGTTCTGGAGCTGGTGGTGGCCGCACGGCCACATGATCGGCTGGGAGCACACGTTCGTGCACGAGATCCACCACCTCCTCTCTGCAATCGCCGACGACACCGACGTCGCTCCGCACGGTGCGACGTTCGAGGACGGCTACCGTGCGGCGGAAGTGTGCGACGCGATTCTCAGATCCGCGGCTTCGCGCAAGCATGAGGCGATCTCCTACCGCACGCTCGCCGAGTAGATGGACGGTCACCGCATCCGTCACACCGTGGCGTTCACGCTCGCCCATCCACCAGGATCCGAGGCCGAGCGTGACTTTCTGGCCGCGGCCGAGGAGCTCGCAGCGATCCCGGGCGTGGAGCTGTTCGAGCTGCTCGCCGAGGTGAGCCCGAAGAACGACTACCGGTTCGGGATCTCGATGGAGTTCGCCGATCGCGCGGCCTACGAGGGCTACAACGAGCATCCGGCGCACGTCCAGTTCGTGCAGGAGCGCTGGCTCGCGGAGGTCGAGGACTTCCTCGAGCTCGACTACACCGCGCGCTGAGGCTGAGGAGCCAGGGCCGTCCGCCGCCGCCGCTAGCTTTTGCCGCAGTGCTCGTGCGGCTCGAGATTCGGGGACAGGTGATCGGGCTGCGGCGAGAGCAAGCGGACTACGCGCGTGCGCTCGCAGAGGCCCAGGCCGGGCGATCCTCGCGGCTGCGCGACCTGGCGCTCGTGCTCGAGTGGGCGCTCGCCAGTTCACGTGTCGTCTCGCTCCGGCGCAGCGAGGCGCGCGAGCTGCTTCGCCTGGCGCTCGAGAATCCCGCACTCGCCGAGGTAGCCGAGGCGATCGACGGGGCCTCGGGCGCTGCCGCGGCTGCGTAGGCGAGGCCGCGCGCTTTCCCGGCGCGGGCTCTCCTCTTAGACTGAACGCATGATCTGTGCTCGGTGTGGTCGCGAGAACGATGCCGACGCGCGCTTCTGCTCGGGCTGCGGCGCGCGGCTCCAGAGCGGGCCGTCCCGCGAGGAGCGGAAGGTCGTCACGATCCTCTTCGCCGACATCGTCGGATCGACGGCTCGCGCGGAGCAGCTCGACCCGGAGGATGTGCGCGCTGCGCTCTCGCGGTACTACGGAATCGTGCGGGCTGAGCTCGAGCGGCACGGCGGCACCGTCGAGAAGTTCATCGGCGACGCCGTGATGGCGGTCTACGGCGCGCCGACCGCGCACGAGGACGACCCCGAGCGCGCGGTGCGCGCCGGTTTCGCGATCCGGGACGCGCTGGCAGAGAGCGATGTCGACGTTCGCATCGCGGTGCACACTGGCGAGGCGCTCGTCTCGCTCGATGCGCGTCCGGAGGATGGGGAGTCGATGGTTGCGGGCGACGTTGTCAACACCGCTGCGCGTCTCCAGTCGGCCGCGCCGGTGAACGGCGTGATCGTCGGCGAGGCCACCTACCGCGCGACGCAGCAGGTGATCGAGTTTCGCGCGCTCGAGAGCGTCGCCGGCAAGGGCAAAGCGCAGCCGATCGTGGCGTGGGAAGCCGTCGCGCCTCGCGCGCGGTTCGGCATGGACGTCGACCAGAGCGAGCAGACGCGGCTTGTCGGCCGCAACGAGGAGCTCGACGTGTTGAGGGCTGCGCTCGTGCGCGCGCGCAGAGAACACGCCACACAGCTCGTGACGCTCGTCGGCGTGCCCGGCATCGGGAAGACCCGGCTCGTCACGGAGTTGATGTCGCTCGTCGACGACGACCCCGATCTGATCTGGTGGCGGCAGTGCCGTTGCCTCCCCTACGGCGAGGGCACGAGCTTCTGGGCGCTCAGCGAGATGATCAAGGCACAGGCCGGAGTGCTCGAGACCGACACCGCGGAGCGCGCCGAGGCCAAGCTCCGTACGGCGGTTTCGGCGCTGATCAGAGAGCCCGGCGAGCTCGAGTGGGTGTTGGGGCACGTCCGACCGCTGCTCGGTTTGCCGGGACACACCGGGGAGCGCCCGGAGCGCTTCGCCGCGTGGCGCAGGCTGATCGAGGCGCTCGCCCTGCAGCGCCCGCTCGTGCTCGTCTTCGAGGACCTGCACTGGGCCGACGACGGCATGCTCGACTTTGTCGACTACCTCGCCGAGTGGGCCGGCCCCGTGCCGCTCCTCCTCATCTGCTCCGCCCGTCCCGAGCTGCTCGAGCGTCGGCCGGGCTGGGGCGGTGGCAAACGGAACGCGACCACCGTCTCGCTCGCACCGCTCTCCGACGACGACGTCGGCCGGCTGATCGCGCGCCTGCTCGAGCAGGCAGTCTTGCCGGTCGACACGCAGCGTGAGCTGCTGCGGCGGGCCGGTGGGAACCCGCTCTACGCCGAGCAGTACGTGCGGATGTTGCAAGAGGGGCGCGACCCCCGGGACGCATTGCCGGAGAACGTGCAGGGGATCATCGCCGCGCGGCTCGACACGTTGCCCCCGGAGGAGAAAGCGCTGCTCCAGGACGCTGCGGTCGTCGGCAAGGTCTTCTGGCTCGGGATCGTCGGTGCGATTGGCGGCTCGGAGCGGTGGACGACCGAGGAGCGGTTGCACTCACTCGAGCGCCGCGAGTTCGTTCGGCGCGAACGCCGGGCGTCGATCGGTGCCGAGGCGGAATACGCGTTCCGCCATGTGCTCGTCCGCGACGTCGCCTACAACCAGATTCCGCGCTCCGTTCGGGCGCGCAAGCATCGCGCTGCCGCGGACTGGATCGACTCGCTGGGCTCGGAGCGAGCCGAGGACCGGTCGGAGCTACTCGCACATCACTACGGTGCCGCGCTCGAGCTGACGCGCTCTGCGGGGCTGCCGGATGGGGATCTGCCCGCGCTCACGAAGAAGGCGCTGTTCGAGGCCGGCGAGCGCTCGTGGGCGCTCGGCGCGGCGGAGACCGCGTGCGAGCGCTTCAAGGCGGCACTGGAGCTGACGGATCAGAGCGATCCGGCGTGGCCGCGCCTGCTCCGGGCCTACGGGTCGGCCCTCTCCCGTACGCAGGAGACCGGTGAGGAGGAGTTGGCGACGGCGTCCGCCGCGCTGCTCGCAGCCGGCGATCTCGAGGGGATGGCGCAAGCCGAACGCGATCTCGGCGATCTGCTCTGGGGGCAAGGACGCGTCGCGG
>JACDGR010000357.1 GCA_013821525.1 Actinomycetota bacterium | reverse complement strand
GATGTGTATAAGAGACAGCTCCATGGGCAGGCAGGGAGTGATGTCCGAGACGAACCCTGCGCTCCAGCGCATGCTCGGCTACACCGGCGACGAGCTCAAGACGATGCACTACACCGACGTGACGCACCCCGACGATCGTGCGCTCACGGTGCAGTACGAGCTCGACGACGCGCGCCGCGAGTCGTTCTCGATCGCCAAGCGCTACGTGCGCAAGGATGGCAGCGAGGTCGAGACGCACGTGAACGTCGCGCTGGATCTCGCCGACGGGCTCGGGGTCAGCCTGATCGAGGATGTCTCGCACAAGCGGGAGCTCGAAGATCAGCTCCGCCACTCGCAGAAGATGGAAGCGGTGGGCAAGCTCGCGGGTGGCGTTGCCCACGACTTCAACAATCTGATGACCGCGGTGATCGGCTACAGCGACCTGCTGCTCGGACAGGTCGAGGACGATCGGCAGCTCGCGAAGCTCGGCGCGATCCGCGACTCGGCGGTCCGGGCGAGCGAGCTGACGCGGCAGCTGCTTGCGTTTGGTCGTCGGCAGGTGCTGCAGGTCGAGGACGTCGATCTGCGCGATGTGGTCGTGAAGATGGAGGGGCTGTTGCAGCGGCTGGTCGGCGAGGAGATCGAGCTACAGACGGTTTGTGGGGGCGAGGCTGTGCTCGTGCGGGCCGATCGCGCCCAACTCGAGCAGGTGATGCTGAGCCTCGTCGGGAACGCGCGCGACGCCATGCCGACGGGCGGAAAGCTGATCGTCGCCGTCCTGTCCGACGGGACGGACGGAATCCTCTCGGTCTCCGACAACGGCATCGGTATGGACGAGGCCCTCCAGGCTCGGATCTTCGAGCCGTTCTTCACGACGAAGCCGGTCGGCGCGGGGTCGGGCCTCGGTCTGGCGAGCGTCGACGGGATCGTTGGTCAGAGCGGCGGCTCGCTCGGGGTGGAGAGCGCCCCCGGGAGCGGGACGACCGTCGTCGTCAGGCTCCCGCTCGCCCGCCCGGACGAGCCGGCGCCATTCGCTGATTCCGCGGCCTTGCCCGTCGGGCTGCGGGCCGCTACGCTGGTTGACTGACGAGTCAATCAACTCTTTTCAGGAGCAGACCATGGCCATGGCCGAAACCGCAGTTGCGGGCGGCGTCTCGTTCGCGCTGACCGACGAGCAGAAGGAACTGCGCAGCCTGGCTCGCGAGTTCGCCGCGAAGGAGATCAGGCCGAAGGCAGCCGAGTACGACGTCCGGATGCAGCACCCGATCGACGTGATCGAGAAGGCGCACGAGCTCGGCCTGATGAACCTGAATATCCCAACCGAGTACGGCGGTCTCGGCTTCGGCGCGTTCGACGGCATGATCGTCGGCGAGGAGCTGAACTGGGGCTGCACCGGGATCGGCACCTCGCTCGGTGCAAACGGTCTCGGCGCCGGCCCGGTGATCATCGCCGGTTCCGACGAGCAGAAGGCCACCTGGCTGCCGCCGCTGCTCGAGCGCCCGATCCTCTGCTCGTTCGGTCTCTCCGAGCCCGACGCCGGCTCCGACGTCGCACGGCTGAAGACGACCGCTGAGCGCCGCGGTGACGAGTACGTCCTGAACGGCTCGAAGACCTTCATCACGAACGCGGGCTACGCCGACTGGACGGTCGTCTTTGCCAAGACGGATGTTGCGAAGGGTCACAAGGGAATGTCGGCGTTCATCGTTCCGATGGACACGCCGGGCGTGACGATCGAAGGCCACCTCGACAAGATGGGCCAGCGCGCGACCGACACCTCTGCGTTCGCGCTCCAGGATGTCGTCGTGCCCGCAGCGAACCGCCTGGGCGCCGAGGGCGAGGGGTTCAAGCTCGCGATGCAGACGCTCGACTTCACGCGGCCCGGTACAGCGATCGGCGCGGTCGGTGTCGCGCAGGCCGCGTACGAGCTGGCAGTCGAGTATGCGAAGGAGCGCGTCACCTTCGACATGCCGATCGCGATGCACCAGGGCGTCAACTTCATGATCGCTGACATGGCCACCGAGATCGAGGCCGCGCGCCTGCTCACGTGGCAGGCCGCGTGGATGCTCGACCGCGGCGAGCGCGCGACGCTCTACTCCTCGTTCGCAAAGCGCTTCGCGGCGGACACCGCGATGAAGGTGACGACCGACGCAGTCCAGGTCTTCGGCGGGTATGGCTACATGAAGGAGTACCCCGTCGAGAAGCTGATGCGCGACGCGAAGCTGTTCCAGATCTACGAGGGCACCTCACAGATCCAGCGGCTCGTGATCGCGAAGGAGATCTTCCTGCCTCGCGGCTAGGAAGTACCGCGTGGCAATCGAGATCGATCTCTCCGGCCGCGTTGGGCTCGTCACCGGTGGCTCGCGCGGCCTCGGCCGTGCCGATGCGCTGACGCTCGCGCGTGCAGGTGCCGATGTCGTAATCGCCGACTTGCTCGTCGAGTCCGAGCTGTCGGAGGCCACGGACGCGTATGGGCCGCTCGCCCAGGTTGCGCGCACGCAGGGCCTCGTGCAGACGGAGTCGGCGGCCGCGGAGATCCGCGCGATGGGCCGCAAGGCGATCGCCGTTCGCTGCGATGTAACCGACCGCGACCAGGTCGCCGCCGCCGTCGCGCGCGCCGTCGAGGAGCTCGGCTCGGTCTACATCCTCGTCAACAACGCCGGCACGCTCGACCACGTCGGGCAGTTCTCCGACCAGCAGCCTGAGCTCTGGGAGCGCGACCTGCGCGTCAATTTGACCGGGGCCTTCAACTGCGCCCAGGCCGTCTGGCCGCACATGAAGGAACGAGGGTGGGGGCGGATCGTGAACATGGCGTCCGTCGCCGGCACGCTCGGGGGTTTCGGCCAGGCGTCGTACTCGGCGACCAAGGCGGGCCTGCTGGGACTCACGAAGACGCTTGCGATGGAGGGCGGGCGCCACGGGATCACGTCGAACGCCGTCGTCCCGGGGATCATCGGGACCGAGGCCTTTCACATGGCGAACGCTGCGATGAACGAGCGGATCGCGAGCCGAACGGTCTTCAAGCGGCCGGGTGAGCCGCAGGACATCGCGAACGCGATCGCCTGGCTGTGCTCCGACCTCGCGGCATACGTCACGGGCATCGAGCTGAACGTCTCGGGCGGCGTCGAGCTCTTCGTCTTCTAGATGGTTGATCGATAGTTCGGGTGCGCCGATGGTCGATGAATCATCTAGACCGGCGCTACCATGACCGGGGCCGTGGCTGCATCATCGACGGCTCTGCAAGCCCGCCGCCGCGCTTCTGCGCGCGCCCGGCTCTGGACCAGGGTCGGCATCGTGGGGCTCGCCGCGCTGATCGTCGCGATCGGTCTTGGCTTTTTCTACGCGGGGTCGCCAGACAAGCTCGCGAGCGGAACGCGGATCGCCGGCGTCGACGTGGGCGGGCTGACTGCCGCAGATGCGGAGCGGCTG
The DNA here is from genome assembly GCA_013821525.1 of Actinomycetota bacterium. Taxonomy (GTDB): domain Bacteria; phylum Actinomycetota; class Thermoleophilia; order Gaiellales; family Gaiellaceae; genus PALSA-600. The sequence continues at coordinate 213 of JACDGR010000357.1, read as the reverse complement.
CTCGAACGTCGCTCGGAGCGACTGGCCGGCGTGCCGGTCCGGTTCATCGCGCGTGGCCACACGTTCAAGCTGACGCCCCGCCAACTCGGGGTGCGAGTGAATTGGGCCGCCGCCGTCAAGAGCGCTCGTGACCAGGGCGACGGGTTCGGGTTCGTTCGCGGTTACCGGCGGCTCGGAATCGAGTTCTTCCCCGACGACGTCGTGCCGCCGACG
>JACDGR010000023.1 GCA_013821525.1 Actinomycetota bacterium | reverse complement strand
GCGGTCGACTGCGCATCGGAGCCGCGACCGTCGGTCAACTCGAAGCCGCCGTCGCGGTTCTGGAAGCGCAGCAGGAACGTCACCGCTCGAGCGACCGGCCGCCCCGTGACGCCCGCAACGCGCAGCGCCTCGAGCGCTGCGGCAGTGTCGTTCGAGTCGGGCTGGCCGCCGGGCGCCCATGCGAAGCCGCCGCTCGCGGCCTGGTGGGCGAGGAGGTAGCGCGTGGTCTGTGCGGTCGAGTGCCCGAGCGCGAGCACGGCCCAGCACGTCGAGTTGACTGTCTCCCCCACCTGTCCGCTCGGGCGGCGGGCCGCAGCGAGCCGGTCGAGCAGCGCTGCCGGCGCCGCGCCGAGCGCCTGCTCGGCGAGAGCGGTGAGCGCGACATCCGTGGTCGTGCGCAGCGTCGCTTCCTGCGACTGGAGGTAGGTGAGCGAGCCCGGCGCGTCGGCTCCCGCGGCGCGCAGGCCGAGGACCGCCCACGACGTCAACGAGGCGTCCGGGCGGCTGCCCTGCTCGGCAAACCCACCGCCGTCGGCGTGGCCCTGCACGAACTGCACGGGCGAGGTCGCGATCGCGACCGTCGCGAGCAGCGCAGCTAGGCCCATACGACCACTGTCCGCAGCCGCTTGCCGTACCGGTCGAGCATGCGCCGCAACTCGGGGCCGACCGCGAGCGCCAGCACGACGTTCCCGATTGCGTGCGCGAGATCGAACCAGAGGCCGCGACCGATCACGGCGGTAAAGGCGGCGACGGTGTGCGGGAAGAACCCGTACCAGAGCCACACGTCCATACTCGCGCTGAACAGCAGGCCGAGCACGAAGCAGACGGCCGCGAGCACGTAGCGGTTGCGGAGCGCGGGTGCGAGTAGCGCACCGACTGCGCCGCACGCCGCCCAGCCGAGCATCTGCTGTGGCGTCCAGATCCCCTGCCCGAGGAAGAGGTTCGACACGAATGCCGCGAGCGCTCCGGTCGCGACTCCCGCGCGCAGGCCGAGCGCCGCGCCCGCCACGACCGCGATCACGGTGACCGGTTGGACGCCGGGGATCGCTGCGAAGACCACCCGTCCCGCAGCTGCTGCGGCACCAAGCGTCGCGATCACCGCGAGCTCGCGCGTCGAGTCGGTGCCCGACTCGAACCACGCGACACCCGCGCAGACGAGCGCGGCGGCGCCGAGCACGGTCGCGAGCGCTCCGTCGTTCGTCAAGAGCGCGATGCCGAGCAGGACCACCGCGACGACGAGCAGCCTACGCATGGACGCTCTCCCGCACGTCGAGCTCGACGATCCGATCGGCGACCTCGGCCGCCCAGGGCAGATCGTGAGTGACGACGAGCGTGCCGCGACGCGGCGCTTCGGAGCGCAGCAGCGCTGCGAGCTCCGCCTTGCGCTCGGGATCGACACCGCGCGTCGGCTCGTCGAGCACGAGCAGGTCGGGCTCCCTGGCGAGCACCGCCGCTAGCACGAGCCGCTCTCGCTCACCCGCCGACAGGTCGCGCGGATGGCGGTCGGCCTGCTCGGCGAGCCCGAGCTGCGCGAGCGCGAGCCGGGCACGTTGCTCGTCCGAGCCGAGCGCGACCTCGTCGAGCACGCGCTCGGTGACCAGGTGACGCCCCGGATCCTGCGTCAGGAACGCGGCCGGGCCGTGCACGACTTCGCCCGCATCGGCGTCCAGGAGCCCTGCTGCGATCTTCGCGAGCGTTGTCTTACCGACCCCGTTCGGGCCTGTCAATGCGACCACCTCGCCGCGGCGCACCTCGAGCGACGCGTCCTCGAGCACCGGGCGGTCGCCATAGGAGAACCGCACGTTCCGCAGACGACACACGAGGTCGGGGCGATGCGGGAGGTACAGCGGCCGGTGCACTGCGAGCCACGCGAGCGCCTCGTCGCGCGGTGCGTCGAGCACGAGTAGGCCTTCGTCCATGAAGAGGACGCGATCGGCGCGGGCGAGCGGCCGCGCGGGTCGCTGCTCGGCGACGAGCACAGCGCACGGCAGATCGCGGATGACGTCGAAGAAATGCTCGGCCGCTTCTGGATCGAGCTGCGAGCTCGGTTCGTCCAGCAATAGGAGGCGCGGTCGGAGTGCGAGCGCTGAGGCAAGGCAGACGCGCTGCAGCTCGCCACCGGAGAGCTCCGATGAAGGCCTGTCGGCGAGGTGCTCGGCGCCGACGAGCGCAAGTGCCTCCTCGACGCGCGGCCAGATCTCGGCCGGTGGTGTCCCCGTGTTCTCGAGCCCGAACGCAACCTCGTTCGCGACGCGGCTCATCACGACCTGGTCTTCGGGATCCTGGAACACGGACGCGACGGTGCCGACGAGCTCTGCCGGTTGCAGCTCGCGCGTGTCGCGACCGGCGAGCACTACTCGTCCCGCGAACGTACCGCCGTGAAAGTGCGGCACGAGACCCGCGAGCGCACGCAGCAGCGTCGACTTGCCGGACGCAGACGGCCCGAGCAGCACGACGTGCTCGCCGTCGTCGATCGAGAGGGAGACGCCGTCGAGCACCGGAGCAGAGCCGGTGTAGGCGAAGCGCAGGTCATCGATGACCGCTAGAGCCACACGGCTCCCACGACGACGGCGCACGCGAGGACGAGCGTCGCGCGGTCGAGGGTCGACCAGCCCGGCCGCGGTGCACGCGTCCGGCCGGCTCGGCCGTACCCACGGGCCTCCATCGCCTCGGCGACGTTCAGCCCTCGTTCGAGCGAGCCTGCAAGGAGCGGCGAGAGCTGCTGCATCGGGCCGAGCCGCACCCCGCGACCCCGCAGCGCTACGCGCAGGTCGCGCGCGTCTCGTTCGAGCAGCGGCATCAGCCGGGTCGCAAGCGCAACGGCGACCGTCGAGCGCCGCGCCCACCCCGCTGCAGAAAGCAGCCGGTCGTGATCGATCCGCAACGCATAGACGGCGAATGCGAGCCCGACGGCAGCGAGCCGCAGCCCCTGGAAGAGCCCGTTCGCGAGCTCCTCGCGGATCACGTCGAGCGTGCCGAGCACGGGGATCGTCGGACCGGTCCAGAGCGGATGCGAGCCGATCACCTCGACAAACGGCGTCACGAGCACGACCGCGCCCGCGCTCAGCAACGTGCCGACGAGGTAGGGCCAGCGGCGCTCGGCGGGTGCGCGCCACGCGGCTGCGAGCAGCACGAGGCAGATCACGGCGACGGACGCAGTGTGCGTGACGAGCAGGGCCGCGACGGCGAGCGCGGCGAGCAGCGCGGCGGCCGGTGCGGCGCTCACCTCGCCACTCCGTAGCGGTAGCGCAGCGCGTCAGGGTCGCGTGCAAGGCGCTGCGCGATCGCGCCGCCGAGCTCGAGCAGCACACCCTGGCGGAAGCGCTTGATGCGCACGTGATCCGCAGCAAACGATGCGCCGATCACGATGTAGTTCGTCGTCGGTTTCTTCGCGAGCAGCGTCCCACCCACCTGCCGCACGATCGCCTTCGCCGCCGGCAGGTTCGCTCCCGCTGCGACGACGCTCGTCGTACCGGAGATGAAAGGCTTTGGGTAGGCACCGACGACGACCGGCACGCTCATCGCACCGCCTGTCCAGGAGCGGTAGTCCCACCACTCGACGTCGCCCGGCCGGAGCTTCACCTCCGCGGCGCTGCGATCGCCCTCGAACCCGTTCACGAAGTAGAACCAGTCGCGCTGCGAGGTCACCGACCCCTGCACGCCACCGATCGACTGCACGAACCGTCCGCCGTAGCGCGTCGAGATGTCGAGCTTCCGGTCGAGTGCCTGCATTGCCGTCAGACCCGCGGGGACGGTGCCGGAGAACACGACCTGTGCACCGCGATCGCGCGTGACCCAGAGCGTCGCCGTGCCGTGCTCGTGCCCGCCCCCGCACCCGGCGAGGACGAGCAGGAGCACGAGCGGCAGGAGTGCACTCCGGCTCACTTCACCGCGTTCGAACGCACCGCACCAGTCGCGGTCGCGCGGAGGAGCACTCCCGGGTGCGGCCCGGGACACACGGCCGTGCCGGTGTTGCCCGCGATCGTTCGCTTCGACCCGACGTGGAAGACGAGACCGGAAACCGGCGCCGGCTTGCCGTTGTCGTCGTAGGCCGTCGCGACGTAACAGCCCTTCGGCGCGGGCTTGACGACGAGCGTCGGCGGGCCACCGGTCGCGCCGAACGTGGCGTAGTACCAGAGCACGGTGTCGCCGTCCTTCAGCACGACCTTGTCGGCACCGACCGGCGGCGATGCGTTGTCGACCTTGAACACCCAGCCGCTGTCCGCCGTGCCGCCGTACCGGCCGACCTGGTCGACGTACGGGCCGAACGACGTCTGGGTGACGTGGTAGTAGAACTCGCCCGCGAGCGATGCCTGCTCGAGCGCATCTTGGGCGTTCGCCGCGCTCACCGTCACTTCGGTGGGTGCGAAGATCGTCATCGACTTGCCTTCGACACGGACGTGCACCGTTGCCGCGAGCGCCGATGCGGGCAGCGCGACTCCGACCAGGACGACGAGCACGAGAGCAAGGCGCAGGCTGATTGACCGCTGTGCCACGATTCCTCCTTCCGCGAGGGGATCGATCTGGAGGGCGACCGGTAGGTCTTCTGACTCGAGGCTCCCCCTCCACCGCCTTCCCAGGCTTCGCGCCCAGTGGCTTCTGGCAGAGGGCAACTCCTCTTACAGCGGCGGGACCGTCCCGGAATCGCACCGGGTTCCCTCACCGCTCGCCCGTTATGAGCCGCGAATATAGACGACATGAAGAATTGCCGCGCCCGCACTCGCTGGTTGTTCGTCGTCCTCTGGGCGTGCGTGATCTACGGGTTCTCGTCGATCCCGTCGCTCAGCACGCACCTCGGGACGTGGGATCTGATCCTCCGGAAATGCGCGCACATGACGGAGTACGCGATCCTCGCCTGGCTCCTGCTGCGCGCGTGCCGGAGCTACCGGCTCGCGTTCGTGCTCGCAGTCGCGTACGCCGGCACGGACGAGTTCCACCAGACCTTCGTGCGCGGACGGCACGGGACGCCGGTCGACGTCGGGATCGACGCAGTCGGCGCGCTGATCGGTCTGGCGCTCTGCGCGCGCGTGCCGCGTAGATTACGGGCGTGGAGCACGGAGAGGTGACCGACCGTCAGCTCGAGGCGTTGCTCGAGCGCCTCGACGGGATCGCCGCGGAGCTACGCCGCCTGAACGCCCGCGAGGAGCGGCGTGAGGAACTGACGGTGATCGCCCACGAGCTGCGCAACCTGAACGAGTCCATGCAGGCGATCGCCTTCGCGGCGCTCGGCACGCAGGGCCCGCAGGTGCGCCGCCGCCGCGCGGGCTGACCGGCAGCAGTGGCCTGTCGGGACGTGGCCGCAGGTCGCACGGCCGGTGTCAGACACGGGTTCTAGACCGTGACCGAAGTGGAGCGCGACTGTGGCTCGTTGTCCGCGGAGATGACTGTTGATGCGGTTTTGGGTGCCGGTGTCCGCCGCGGACGGGTTGTGCTCGGTGGGCCGCGGTGCCAGCCCGCAGGGGTGCTCCGCGACGGCCGGACACAAAGAGCTGTAGGCCAGACTCACTCCTGGGCCAACGCCTCGAAGGCCAACCCGCGAACCAGGTTCAGACCAGGTTCAAGGGTGACGGCCAGGCCCCTCGGGAGGTGCCGGCCGTCGATCAGCCGGCGAGGCGGTACAGGTTGCCGGAGTCGACCGACATGGTATAGAGCTCACCCGCGGAGTCCTGCCCGAACGACGAGAGCCCCGCCACCTTGAACGGCTCGAGCCGCACCGTCGTTGCCTGCCCACCCGCGACGCGGAGGCTCCAGATGCTGCCCGAGCAGTAGTCGCCGTAGAAGTAGCGGCCCTGCACCGCGGCGATCTGCGAGCCGCGGTACACGTACCCCCCGGTGACCGAGCAGCCGTCGGAGTGGGAGTACTCGGCGAGCGGGCCATGGTAGATGCCCTTCGTCAGGACCGTCGTCGAGGCGTCGTAGACGTGACTCGCCTCGAAGTGATTCCAGCCGAAGTTCGCGACGCCCGATCCCTTGCGAAGGTAGTCGACCTCTTCCCAGTGATCCTGCCCGACGTCGCCGATGTAGAGGTCGCCGGTCGCGCGGTCGAACGAGAAGCGCCACGGGTTCCGCAAGCCGTACGCGACCAGCTGCCAGCGGGGAGCGGCAACATTGATGTTCAGGCGCATGATCTTTGCGAACGGGCGGGCGAGGCTTTGGCCATTGTGTTCCGGATCGCCGGCGCCGCCCCCGTCGCCGTTGCCCCAGTACAGCCGGCCGTCGGGGCCGAACTGCAGCTGGCCACCGTTGTGGTTCGACGCGAAGTCCTTGACGAAGAGCAGTTGCTTCGCGGAGGAGAGAATGGCACTCGTGCCGTTCGAGCGGTACTGGACAACACGTGTGTCACCGTTCAGATCTGTGTAGTCGACGTAGAAGCGGTGGCTCGTCGCGTAGTCGGGGGCGAACGCGACCGACAGAAGCCCCAGCTCGCCCCCGCTCTTGACCAGGCTCCGAATGTCGAAGAACGGCGCCGCCCGGATGTGACCGCCCTGCAGCACCATGATCCGCCCGGTCTGCTCGACGACGTACAGCTTCTCCGGCTGGCCGGGCGCGGCCGTGGCATAGATCGGCGCGGTGAAATGGGCCACCCGGACGAGGTGGAGACCCTGCTCGTGCGCCGAGGCAGCTCCGGTCACGAGGACGGCGGCTGCACCGAACACGAGTGCGACAGCGAGCCTCACCGCGCGGTCAGATCCTCTGTCTTGACCCAGGGGCCAGGCGGCGTCAGCAGCGACTCGGCATGGAGATAGGCGATGCCCGCGAGCGGGAAGTCCGTCCAGCGCTCGAAGCAGAAGTAGCGCCGCCGCCAGTGCGGAAAGAACTTCCGGTTGAAGCTGTGGAGACGCTCGACCTGGAACAGCCGGTCTGCCTTCAGCAGACCCCAGCGAACCGCGCGTGTCCACCGGTGCGTCGTCTCGTCGGCCCGCATGAAGTCGGCGAAGACCGAGAAGTTGAGGGACAGCTCGGTGACCGCGTGGGCCCGTGCCCAACCGACGGTCTCCGTGATCAGGTACTCCATCAGGCCGTTGGGCGTGTCCTTCCGGCGGCGCATCGACGCAAGGGAGTATCCCTCGCTCGCCGGAGAGGGCACGAGCTGCAGAAAGCCTCCGACGGAGCCGTCGGCATCGACAGCGACCGCGAGCACCGTGTCCGGATACGCGAAGAGCGCGTCCATCGCCATCGTGAACCCGCGTTCGGGCCAGTTGCCGCGCCACTCCTCCGAGACCTTCCTCAGCTCGGCGCGCAGGGTCTCGTCTGCATCGGCGGTCGAGAGCACGCGAACCGTGTAGCCGCTCTTCTCGAGCCGCGAGACCGACTGGCGCACCTTGCGGATCGCACGGCCGTCGAGCGAGAACTCGGCCGGCCTGATCACCGCTTCGTCGCCGAGATACATCGACTTGAAACCGAGCGCTGCGTAGTCCTCCAGTGCCTCGTTCGACGCACCGGCGATCGCAACCCGCCACCCCTTCGCATGTGCGATGCGCTTGAACTCCGCCATCAACTCATACCGCTCGAGGGTGTCCCCGATCGGGTCGCCGGCGACGAGCGCCGTGCCGCCGATCACGCGATACGCCATGAACGAGCGGCCGCTGGCCGAGAAGAAGTAGCTCTTGTCACGTCTGAGCGCGAAGTACGCGAGCGAGTCGCTGCCATGCTCCTGCACGAGCTCGGCGGCCCGTTCACGCTCGCCCGCTCCCGTCGGACCCACCGACGGCGGGCGCAGCCACAGCCAGAGCGCCCGGAACCCGAGGCCGCCGATCAGGATCAGCAGTGCGATCTCGATCCGCTCGGAGAACGTGTCGTGATCGACCGCGTAGATCTCGGCGATCGGTACGCACACAACGAGTGCCGCCACGACCTGGACGAGAGGCTTGATGGTCGCCGGATCGCCCGGCGCCACGAACGCGCGCCGTGAGCGGTAGAGACCGACCAGCAGCAGCAGATGCACGGCCGACACCTCGAAGTCCAATCCCTTGGCGAGATGGGCAACCGCCGAAGCCGCGACGAGGGCGACGGCCAGCTGCCAAGCACGACGCTTGCGGCGGGCGAGCCCGCGCGAGAGCCAGATCGTCCCAAGGCCGAGCGCGAGCGCGATCGCGCGGGCAGCGTCGGGCACGCCCGGCGGCAGGACGCCCCGCACGAGGTCGACGCGATCAGCCATCTCGGGCGTCAGCGCGGAGACGATCGAGAGGATGCCGGCCCCGGTTGCAAACCAGGCCAGCAAGACAGGCGTTGCCGGGCGACGCACAGCCCCCAAGGTAGCCGCCGCCCGGTGTGAATCCGGTTAACGATCAGAAAAATCTAGGGCTTGAGCAGCACGCGGCGGAGCTCGTCTTCCATGCCCGGCTCGAGAATCGCCAGCACCTGGTCGCCGGCCTCGAGCTGCGTCTCCTCATCCGGGATCTCGGCCTTGCCGTCCCGCACGACCGAGATCAGCCGTGCACCCTCGGGCAGCTTCAACATGCGCACGCGCTTGCCCTGACACGCGGCGTCCTTGCCGACGCTCACCTCGACGATCTCGAGGTTCTCCTTGCGCAGCTCGAGCAGGTGGATGAGACCGTGCTCCGGCACCTCATGCTCGATCAGCGCCATGATCGCGCCGGTCGCGGAGACCGTCGGCGAGATGCCGAGCAGGTCGAAGTACGGCTGGTTGCGCGGGTCGTTGATCCGTGCAATCACCTTCGTGACGCCGTACTTCTCGCGCGCGAGCTGGCAAATCACGATGTTGTCCTCGTCGTCACCGGTCGCGGCGACGAGCAGATCCGGTGGGCGCTTGATGCCCGCGCGCTCGAGCACGTAGAGCTCGGTCGCATCGCCGCGCAGCACCTGATGCTCGAACTCCGCCTCGAGCTTGTCGAAGCGATACGGCCGCTGCTCGATCAGCGTCACCTCGTTCCCGCTCCGCAGGAGTGAGCGGGCGAGGTTCGCTCCGACCTTGCCACCGCCGGCGATCAGGACGTACATGCGAGCCTCACGAGACGACAGCGCCTTCGGTCTCCCCCGCGCGCACCGCGCTGACGAGAGACTCGATCGCTGAGGAAGTCGGGCACACGATGCGCAGGCCGCGCGCGGCGTAGAACTGTGAGCGCGCCGGATCGAGCACGCGCGCGACGACCGTCGGCACCTGGAAGTGCTTCTGGGCCGCCTGGGCGATCACCAGGTTCGTGTTGTCGCCGTTCGTCGCGACGACGACCGCGTCGGCCTCTTCGATGCCGGAGTCGCGCAGCAGGTGCAGGTCCATGCCGTGACCGACCTGGAAGCCGCCGGTCCACGTCTCACCGAGCCGCCCGAGCGCGTCCTCGTTCTCGTCGAGCACCGTCACGTCCCACCCCGAGCCCGCGAGCTGGAGCGCGACGGACGAACCGACCCGTCCGCAGCCGATCACGATTGCCTTCACAGCGGCGCAGCGTACTCCAACCACCTGCACTGACGCCTGCTCGCGCCGGGACAACCGAGCCTGACGCCACTGGGCCGGCGGCCGCGGAGCCGGGCTCCGCCCGGCGGGAGCGGCCGCCGGCCAGTGGCGTCAGGTCGCCGCCAACTCTTCATCCATGACGGACTGAGGGAATGCAACGATCAGCACTTCGCACGGCGCCTTGCGCAGGACGTAGTCGACGGTCGGCGAGAAGAACCGCGCTTGACGGCGCCAGCGAGGCGCGGAGCCGAGGACGATCAGGTCGGCGTCGACCTCGAAGGCGCGTTCGACGATCGCCTGGCCGATCGCCCGCGCGCGAACGGTCGTGCCTTCGACCAGCACCTCGTGGTCTTCCCCGAGCAGCTTCGCCTCGGCGAGGGACGCGTCAGCGCGCTCTTCCTCATCGAGCATCTGCGCGTCGAGCGGCTGCTCGAGCGGGACACGGATCACGTGCAGGGCCTGCACTTCCGCCCCGTGCTCGCTTGCGAGCTTGACGGCGGTAGCGAGCATCTCCTCGCCGATGATCCCGACCTTCATCGGCACGAGGATGCGCCGGAACTGGACCATCCCCTCGACCGGATGCTCGTCGGGGGCGGTTACGCGCTCGAGCAGCCCCTCGCCGTGAGAGAGGCGCACCGACACGAAGACCACGAGGCCGAACGCGAGCCACGCGGGACCGGCATAGCGCGCCGCTGGATGCGTGGCGAGCGCGATGATCCACACGGTGAACGTGCCGATCGCGCCGACGATCGCCGGTACGGGAATCTCTGCCCGACCCACGTGGATGTTGAACGGCGCGCGGTACGGTCGGGGCAGGTCGGGCTCGCTGATACGCAGCTTGATCACCGCCAGCTGTGCGGCGGTGAACGCCAGCAGCACGCCGAAGGAGAAAAGGCTCGCGAGGAACTGCACGTCGTGGCGGAAGAACGCTGTTGCGATCACGATCCCCGACGAGATGACGGCAGCCGAGAGGATCGCGAGCGGCGAAACGTGCGCGCGCCTGCTCAGCTGCCCGAAGCTGCGCGGCAGCTGCCCGTGCTCGCCGAGCGAATACGCGAGCCGAGAGAAGCCCGAGATCGAGGTGGTGACAGCTGCCAGCAGGATCAGCGCGCCCGTGATCCCCACGTAGAACCGCAGACTGTCACCCAGCCAGAACGGCAACTCGCCGCGGATCCGGTCGGCGACGCCGAGGAGCGGCGCGCGGATCCAGCGGGTGCCGAGCTCCGTCTTCGGGCCGGGAAACGCGGAGAGAGCGACGATCGCTATCGCGACGTAGACCGTGATCACGGTCGCGATGCCACCGAAGAGCGACCGCGGCAGGTCGACGCCGGGACGCCGCGCTTCCTCTGCCAGGTTGGCGACCGTCTCGAGGCCCGTAAACGCGAGCATCGCGAGCGGCAGCGAGAACGCGAGTGCGTGCCAGGTTGGATGCGCGCCGAGGGACGTCCCATGCGTCAGCGCATGCGGTGAGACGACGAGCGCGAACCCGAGAACCACGAGCACGAGCTGCGTCAGCAGATCGAGCGCGGGGATGACGATCCCCAACCCGTAGAGCGACGGCCGCCGCACGAGCCTGATCAGCGCGACGAGCGCGATCACACCGACTCCGACGACGACATCCCACGGGTTGCGATCGAGCGCGCTGACCTGGAATGCCCCCGCGAGGTAGTGCGGCAGGAAGAGCGCCGCGAGCGCGATCACGATCAGGTAGTCGAGGAAGAGCGCCCAGCCGGTCAGAAACCCGAAGAGGTCGTTGGACGCGCGTCGCACGAAAGTCGCGGCACCGCCGGTCTCGGGCAACGCGGCCGTTCCTTCCGAATACGAGAGAGAGACGATCAGGAAGAGCACGCCTGCGACGAGCAGCACGACCGGGGTGAACCCGAGCGCGTGCGCTGCGAGGACGCCAAGGGCGAAATAGATGGACGAGGCGATCTCGCCGTAGGCGACCGAGAACAGCGCGCGGGCGTCTAGGTCGCGGCTGAGGCCGGGAAGCTTGCGTGCCATCTACGGCTCGGCCTTCCGGCGCACCATCCACAAGCGCCCCGCGCCGGCCGCGATGAAGAGCAGGCCCAGAATGATCCCGATCCCGAACCCGTGCGTGAGGGTGATCACGACCATCGCTGCGCCGAGCGCGATCATCGCGAGCGCCATCAGCGTCACCATCTGCTTGTAGACGCTCACACCGCCACCGTCTTACCCGCCGCGACCATCACGCGGCACGGGGCGTTCTTCAATACGAAGTCGACCGTGTGCCCGAAGATGTGCCGATGGCGGCCGCGCGGCGCGCCGAGCACGATGATCTCCGTCCCGCGGCGTTCGGCTTCGTCGACAATCGCACGGCCCGCGTTGCGGGCGCGGACGACACGCTCGACGTTGCGGACGCCGTACGGGGTCGCGATCGCGCGCGCCTCGTCGAGGAGGCCGTTTGCCTCATCGAGCTCCTCGCGTAGGTCGGCGTCGAGCGGCAGCTCGAGCGGCACGACGATCACGCGCAGGAGGACGATCCGCCCCGCACGCTCGGTCGCCAGCCGCGCTGCGACCTCCACTGCCTCGCGCGAGCCCTCGCCGGAGACGATCGGCACGAGGATCGAGCGGTACTCGAGCGCGAGCGCGGGCCCGAGCGGAATCGGTGCTCGTTGGGCCGCGCTGAGTGGGATGCCGAGCCTGCGCCGATAGAGCACGTAGAAGACGAAGCCTGCCGCGAGCCAGGCCATGCCGGCGTAGCGAGTCGGAGCGTCCTGGACGACGACGACGAGCCAGGCGACACCCGTCCCGAGACCGCCGACGATTGCGAAGACGGGCCAGCTGAATCCTCCGATGCGCACATTAGGCCAGGCACGCCACTCGAGCTCGTCGTGGCCCTTGCGCACGCGCAGCGCCGTCACGGACGCATGCGCGATCGTGAAGGAGAGCATCGCTCCGAACGCATACATGCGGCCGAGGAAGTCGACCTGGCCCGCGAGCAGAAAGAGAGTCGGCCCGAAGCCTGCGAAGACGACGAGCGAGAGCCACGGCGTCTTCAGCTTCGGATGCAGACGGCGGAAGACGCTCGGCAGCTGCCGGTAGCTCGCCATCGAGTAGGTGATCCGCGACGCACCGATCACACCCGCGTTCGTCGCGATGAACAGGATCGTCGCAGCGAGGATCCCGACGTACACCTTGATCGACTGCAGCACGATGCCGTGCAACCCGAGGTTCTCGACGAGCCCGAGCACCGGGTCGTTCTTGAAGCCGTGCGGCGGATCCTGGCCGAGCTGCGTCACGTACTTACCGTGCTCGTGCAGTACCGGCATCGCGGACATCGCGATCCAGGGCAACGTGAAGTAGATCGCGAACACAGCGATCGCGACCCAAGAGATCGCACGCGGGATCGAGCGAACCGGGTCGCGCGCCTCCTCGGCGAGGTTCGAGACTGTCTCGATCCCGGTGTACGCGATCATCGCGACCGGGATCGCGAGCAGGAACGCGCTCCACGTCGGCGCGACGCCCCAGTGCACGTTGTCGAGCAGCACGCTCGGGCTGAAGATCAGAAAGAACCCGAGCCCGACGAGCAGGAGCTGCGTCGCGAAGTCGACGACCGCGAGGACGATGTTCAGCTTCGCCGCCTCCTGGACGCCGACGATGTTGACGGCGACGAGCAGCCAGGTCAGGCAGATGCCGATGATGATGTCCCACGGATTCGTCTTCAGTGGCGCCCAGAAGATCGAGAGGTAGTGGGGAACGAAGATCACCGAGATTGCAACGGTGATCACGTAGTTCAACATCTGCGCCCAGGCCGCCCCGAAGGAGACGACCTCGTTGAACGCGTGCCGGGCGAAGCTCGCCGACCCCCCTGCTTCGGGGTAGCGAACCGTGCCTTCGGCGTAGGTCGCGGCGGTCGCCGCGAAGATGATCCCGCTGATGATGAAGACGATCGGCGTCAGGCCGAGCGCGATCCCGGCCGTCAGGCCGAGCGCGTAATAGATCGACGAGCCGACGTTGCCGTAGGCGGTTGCAAAGAGCGCGGGCGCACCGAGGACGCGTTCGAGGCCGTGACTCTGTCGCCGGCGTGGCACCGGCCGGATGCTAGTTACCGCCGCGGGGCTGAGCTAGCCTGCTCGGAAGGGAACGCTCGAGAGGATCACGTGCGGCTCGAACAGGAGGCAGCGCTTGATCGCAAGAGCCCGCCGGCCGCGGAGCCAGCGGAGGCTCTCGTCGATCCGCTCCGGCAGGACGACGTTGACGATCACCGTCGGATCCTCGGTCAGCCGGCGCGCGTAGGCCAGCATCGCGTCGCCGAGGCGGCCCGGTTTCGGCTCGCTGTCAACCGGTAGGTTGAGATCCTCCGCGTCCCAGTCCCGCTCACCGAACTGCACGGCCCGGACGTCGTCGACGCCGAGGTCTTTGGCGTAGGCGACCGCTCGGCGGGTCGCATCGTCGAGCTGACCCGCGATCACCCGAACGGCGAGCCGGTCAGGGAGCCGGCCCTCCGGCCTGTGCTCGGAGCTGACGGTGGGCACATCGGCGACGACGACTCCGGGCTCGACGAGCAGCCGGAGCTTCAGCCGGAACTGCGCGCGCTGCGCCGCAGCCATCAGCGACCGCTTCTCGAACTGCTCGGGCAGCACCACCGTCACGACGTCGTCACCGCGACGCAGCTTCGCGACCGCAGCCAGGACAGCGGCCGTCGCGTCGGCCCCGGCGGGCAAGACATCGAGGCGCGGCTCGCCCCCCGTCAGGTCGAACCATCGCGCGTGGATGCCGGAATCGGTGTTCTTACCGGGCACGTGCAGCGCCGAGAAGGTGCCGCCGCCGACCGTGCGCGCATACCAGACCGCTCCCTCGGCGGCGACGTCGACCGCTTCGGCGTAGACGAGGACCCTGTTCCCCATCCGGGGGACGTTAGCGACCGAGGTCTAAAACAGTTGGTACGGAACGCTCGTCAGGATCACCCGGGGCTCGAAGAGGAGCAGACGCTTGATGTAGAGGGCGCGCTGGTTGTGGAGCGAGCGCCGCCAGCCACGCACGACGATCTCCGGCATGACGACGTTCACGACGACATCCGGATCGGCCGTCAGCTCCCGGAGGTAGGCGAGGATCGGCGTGCCGATGTCGCGATACGGAGCGTCGCTGAGGTCGAGCGGCAGTGGTGCTCCCTGGCGCTCCCACGCCCGGGTCAGTGCGCGTGCCTCTTCGTCGTCGAACGCGAACGACACGGCGCGCGCATCTTCGATGTGGAGGCTGCGCGCGTAGTTGACCGCGCGAAGCGAGCCCGCGTGGACATTCGCGACGAGCACCCGGCAGACGAGCCGCGTCGGCGCCTGCTCCCCCGCAGCGGCGACGTGTGGGACATCGGCGACGACGACGCCAGGCTCCGTGTGCAGCTTGAGCTTCAGGCGAAACGAGGTGCGATTGACCGCGTCCAAGAGCGACGGGCGTCTGAACTCTTCCGGTACGACCACGGTCACGAAACGACCCTCGCCCTTCGGCATCCGCCAGAGCCGCTCGAGGACCGCGTGCGAGCGCCCGTCTTCCGTCGGCAGCACCTCCAGAGCCGGCTTCCCGCCGGTCAGGTCGAACCAGCGCGGCCGGATGCCGCGGTCGGTGTGCCGCCCCGGCGCACACACGGCCGAGACGCTGCGCGCCGCGATCTGCCGCGTGTACCAGAGCGCACTCTCGGTCGCGCCGTCGATTCGACTCGACCCACAGCATCACGTCGTTCGACGGCTCTCCCGCCGCCTGGACGGCAGCGGTCCCCGCCTTTAGCCGACGCGCGAACCGGCGGTAGTGGCGGTTGACGCCGTAGAACGCCGCGACGAGCAGTGGGATCGCAACCGTGACGAGCCACGCGCCCTCGGCAAACTTCGTCCAGATCACGATCAGCGTCACCATCCCGGTCGTCGCTGCCCCGGTCGCGTTCAGCAGCGCGCGCCGGCGCCAGCGCGGCACCCTGGTGCGAAACCAGAGACGAACCATCCCCGTCTGCGAGATCGTGAAGGCGGTGAAGACGCCGATCACGTAGAGGTGAATCAAGGAGTCGACACTCGCGTTGTAGACCCAGAGCAGCAGGCACGCGATCACGGTGAGGACGACGATGCCGTTCGAGAAGACGAGCCGGTCGCCAAGGTTCGTGAACTGCCGCGGAAAGAAACGGTCGCGCGCAAGGAGGGCGGCGAGGCGTGGAAAGCCCTGGTACGACGTGTTCGCCGCCAGCACGAGCACTCCGAGGGTCAGGATCTGGACGACCCAGAACAGGAAGCCGCTCCACGAGCCCGCGGGGAACACGCCGCGCGCGATCTCCGACAGGACAGAAGGCGAGCCACCGACGTTCGGATGGGCGTGCATCTTCACTGCGAGCCAGGAGACTCCCAGGAACATGATCACGGCAATCGTCCCCAGGACTGCGAGCGTGGTCGCCGCGTTGCGGCCATGGGGGCGGCGAAACGCGTTGACGCCGTTCGCGATCGCCTCGACACCCGTCAGTGCCGTCGAGCCCGACGCGAACGCACGCAGCAGGAGAAAGAGGGTCACCCCGCCAGTCCCCGCACTCATTGGATGCGTGGTGACGGCGGTCGGGCAACTGCCGGTGGCGCAGCGGGTAAAGCCAACCCCGATCACGAGGAAGATCGACATCACGAACGCATAGGTCGGAAATGCGAAGAGCAGCCCGGCCTCGCGGACGCCCCGCAGGTTCGCGACCGCGATCACTGCGACGCACGCCAGAGAGAGGCCGAGCTCGTGCCCTTGGAGACCGGTTGCCGCCGAGGTCAGCGCCAGTACGCCCGCCGCGACGGACACGGCGACGGTCAACACGTAGTCCGTGAGCAGCGCCGCTCCTGCGACCAGGCTCGGCAGGCGGCCGAGATTCTCGCGCGCGACGACGTACGCGCCACCCGAGCTCTCGTAGGTGAGTACCGTCTGGCGGTAGGAGAGAACGACGATCGCGAGCAGCGCCGCGATCCCGATCGATACCGGCAGGACGAAGTGCGCAGAGCTCGCCGAGGCCGCCAAGAGGACGACGAGCGCGGCCTCCGTGGCGTAGGCAACCGACGACAGCGGGTCGGAAGCGAAGATTGGCAACGCGAGGGACTTCGAGAGGAGAGTCTCGTCGAGCTCACCCGACGCCATCGCGCGGCCAACGACGAGCCGCTTGACGCGATTACCGCGCGCGGCCGGACGTTCAACTGTTTGCGACATGGTTCACCCTTTCCAATGCAGTGAGCGCAAGTTGCACGTCGCGGGCGAGGCCGCCGGGCGCGTAGAGAGGGCTGCGCGGGTCCTGCAGCAGCCGCTCCACCAGGAGAATCCCGCGCGGCTGAACCGGGCGATCGAGTGCGCAGAGACGGCTCGCCAACTCGAGCAGGCACGCGCGGTCGGCGCGCACCGCGACCCGGTTGAGCGGCGAAGCGCCCGGAAGCAAGCGTCCGCTCGAGGCGTGAACAACATCAGCAACCTCGGTCCCGAGCCGGAGCCGATTGCTGTCGGCAACGAGCTCCGCCGTCCGCCACGCAAGCCGCGGCGTCGGGATGCGCGCGGCGATCAGCTCTGCATCCGCGTCGCGGCGAAGTGCGCGAAGCGACCTCCGTGCCGTCCAGTCGCGCAACGGATTCGAGGAGATCTGCACGCCCAGAACGGTAGGAGCCTTATGCTCAACGGCGGCTCAGGATCGAGCCCTGTCACCTCAAGATGGTCTCAGGGCGCGACGAGGCGGTATCCGGCGCCGGGCTCGGTGATCAAGAGCTTCGGGCGTGCCGGGTCGGGCTCGATCTTCTGCC
>JACDGR010000356.1 GCA_013821525.1 Actinomycetota bacterium | reverse complement strand
CCTACTTCTTCGGCGCGTTCTCCGGCATCCCGCTGACGTTCCAGGCCCGCGGGATCCTGAAGGGCATTCCGCCGGAGCTCTTCCAGGCACTGCCCTACGTGATGACGATCCTCGCGCTGGTGCTCGTCTCGAGCGCGGGCGCCCGACGGCGGCTCGGCGCACCCGCCTCGCTCGGCACGCCGTACGTGCGCGAAGAGCGCTAGGAATCTCGCGACCCGGGTCGTATAGTCGCCCCATGTCGGTCGCAGCCCCCGCAACGTCCGCGCCGCAGGCGTCGACCGACAGCCCGAAGGCGACGATCGTGCCGGTCGCCGGCCTCCCGATCGTGGCGCTCGTGCTGATCGGCGTCGTCGTCGCGATCGCGCGCGATGCCCGCTGGGGCCTCGTCTTCTGCCACGTCGTCGGCGGCGGGCTCTGGACGGCGATCGATCTCTTCGTCGGTTTCGTCGTCGGCCCGATCATCGGCTCGATGTCGATTCCCGCGCGCGTCGAGTTCTCGAAGCGCTTCATGCCGAAGATGCTGCTGATCATGCCGACGGTCGTCACGATGACGCTCGCAGCCGGGTTCCAGCTTGCGCGGCAGGACGGGTTCCTCGATCCCTCGGTCAGCCAGCACGGGTGGATCGTCGCCTCGTTCGGCGTCGTCGGCGTGATGGCCGTGATCGCGCTCGCCTACCTCGAGCCCGCGAACGTCGCGGTGCTCTTCGAGCTCGCCAAGCCGGAGCCGGACGGGCGCGTGATCGAGAAGCTGATGAAGCGCTTCATCTACACCGCGGGAATCACGGGCTTGATGCAGGTGACGACGTTGATCATCATGACCAGGCTGGTCAGCGGATGAGCACCGCCGCGCACGACGTTCCGGCCCATGCCGCTCCGAGTCTCGTCGACCGGCGGCTCCCCCCGATCACCGAGATCGGCGCGCTCTCGATGATCGCGATCGCCGGGGGTGTCATCTACCTCGCCGCCTACCTGCCGCGACACGCGCCACTCTGGTTCGCAATCGTGCTGCTCGGAGTTGCCGCAGCGCTCCAGGTGACGAACGTGATCCTGCTCTCGCGCCTCAGCGACTTCGCGTGGGGTCGTTTCTTCCAGGTCGCACGATGGGCGCTCCTGGCCTATGCGATCATCGCCGGCATGATCGAGTTCGCCTTCGTCTTCGACCACACCCGGGGAGCCCAGCTCGTGGTGATGACGACGATGCTCGCACTCTTCATGCTGAACGTCCCGGTGCTGATCGGTTTCACGGTCGCCCGGTACCAGCGCGCCGGCTGATCGCAGAGCGGCTCAGAGCGCGCGAAACGTGATCGCCTGCGCGCCTTCCCAGAGGGTGAGGCGTCCGAGCTCGGGCAGTTGCTCTGCGCCCTCGACGAGCGTGGCGAAGTGGTTCGCCCACAGATGTCCGGCCTTCGAGGCGAACGAGCAGTAGCCGTACGGGAAGAGCAGCTCCGTCTCGCTCTGCCCTCCCGGGTAGAGGGCGAGCTCGCCGGGATGCGGATACGACGTCGCGTTCTCCGGCCCGATGCCGAAGTCGCGGTCGCCCCACGGGATCCAGTTCGACTCTCCGCTCCACCGGCAGTGGATGATCCGGTCGTCGAGTGGCAGGCTCGCCTTGAACGCCGCAACGGTTCTCGGAGCGAGGTTCTCTTCCCAGCGCGCGACGAAGCGCATCCCTGCTGCAACGATCTCGAGCACGGCGAGACCCTACCGCTTCAGCGAATGAGGATCGCGACCGCGACGATCCCGGCCGCGGCGAGACCCAGGATCGGCCAGACGTTGAGGCCGCGATGGCGCAGGTTGAAGTAGTGGCGAACGAGCGCTCCGAGCGCGAGCATCGCCACGAGGATCACCCATGCGTGCTTGTGACCGTAGGTGAACGTGAAGTGATTCGAGAGCATCGCGAAGACGACCGGCAGCGTGAAGTAGTTGTTGTGCACCGAACGCGTCTTGCCGGCGCGGTTCCACTTCGGATCGGGCTCGGCACCGGCCTCCTTCGCGCGCACGAGCTTCCAGTGCGCCGGGATGATCACGAAAAACACGTTCCCGACCATGATCGTCCCGATCATCGCCCCGACCTGGAGATACGCGGCGCGCGGCGCGAAGAGCTGCGATGCACCCCACGCCGAGAGGCAGACGAATGCGAAGACCAGCACTGCAAGCAGCGCCTCGTCGTCGATGAACGCGCGACACAGGCCGTCATAGACGAGCCACGCGAGTGCGAGGCCGGCGATCGAGATTGCGATCGCTTCCCAGGCGGACAGGTCGGCCACTGAGCGGTCGACGAGATACGACGACGCGTGTGAGTAGTAGACGACGACGAAGAGCCCGAAGCCCGACAGCCACGTCGTGTACGCCTCCCACTTGAACCAGTGCAGCGGCTCGGGCAGGCGCGCGGGCGCGACTCGGAACTTCTCGACGCGGTAGAAGCCCCCGCCGTGGACTTCCCACGCCTCGCCTCCGACCCCGCGCTTCGCGTCGTCGGGATCACGCGGTGGCTCGAGATGGTTGTCGAGCGCGATGAAGTAGAACGACGCGCCGATCCAGGCCATTGCCGCGATCACGTGCAGCCACCGGAAGAGCAGGTTGCCCCAGCCCCACCAGTAATCGCTGAGCGCTAGGACGCCTGCCACCGGCTCACCGCGATCTGCACCAGCTCATCGACGCCGGTCTCCAGCTCCGCGGCGCGCGACCGCCTGAGCCGCTCGCGCAGGAGCGGCACGATCTCGCGCCGCGGCCGGCCGTTTACGAAGATCACGAACCGGAAGCCGAACCTCTCCTCGTACGCTGCGTTCAGCTCCGCCAGCTCGGCCAGCACGCGCGGATCGTCGTCCGCCCCCTGCTCGGCCTGCGACCGTGCAGAGGACGCCTTCGCGCCGATCGCGGGATGCGCATCGAGCACCTCCTTCTTGGCCTCCTCGTCGAGGCCGCCCGCGACCTCGCGGGCGACCCCGAGCGGGTCGTCGCGACGGGCGAGCTCTTCCACGAACCGCGTTCTGCCCTCGAACAGCTCGGCGAGCTGCTCGGCGCTCAGCTGCCGCGGTAGCTCGCGCATGCGTACGACGAGATGAGGAGCGGAATGTGGAAGTGCCCTTCGTCCAGCACCACCTCGAGCTCGACGCGTGTGAAGAAGGGCGACCGTGGATGGAAGACGATTCGGTGGGTGCCGGGGATCGATGTCGAGAGCGCTGCGACCCGGCCGTCGAGGTCGGTGACGCCGGCACCCGCGAGCGCGCCGTCGGGGCCAAAGAGCTCGACGTGAATGCCGGCGGCCGGCTGGCCGAGCTCGGTGTCGAGCACGTGTGTCGAGACGGTTACTGCCATAGCCTTCGCGCTTCTTTGCGGTGCTCCCGTGCGATCTCCTGCACGTCCGCGCGGACGAGCGCGCCTCCTCGCACGACATCCTCGCCGCCGACGACGAGGCGATCGACCCGATGCGGCCCGCTCAGCACGAGGTTCGCGACGAGATCCTCGGCGCCGCCAAACTCGAGCCCATCCGTGCGCCAGACGGCGAAATCCGCCCGTTTGCCCGCTTCCAGCGACCCGATGTCGTCGCGGCGGAGCACGGAAGCGCCGCCGCGCGTACCGAGGCGAAGCGCGTCCCGGGCAGTCAAGGACGCAGCGCCGCCGCGGCCGCGGGCGACCAGCAGCGCCTGCTTCACCTCGGTG
>JACDGR010000355.1 GCA_013821525.1 Actinomycetota bacterium | reverse complement strand
CATCTATCCGGCGCGCACAGCGGAGCACGACGCCCGCACCCTCTCCTGGGTACGGGCGAGCCATGCGCACCTGGATGTTCCACTCTGGCGCGCCGTCGGTGATTGGCTCGCGTCCGACTGGCCTTTCGGCAACGTCGACTACGCAGCTCGCGGCTAGCCGACGACGTAGTCGTTGCATCGCCCACAGGGCGGACGGGTCGTGAGGCCGCGTCGTGACAACCCGCCCCGATTCTGGGGCCGCTTGCCCCACCGGCTATCGGGCTGGCCGTGAGCCACTGCGACGCGCGACCTGATCGAGACGCTGGCGGCGGCCAAGTCTCGTGCCGCCGCCCAGCCCGATTTACGCGGAACGTCCCTCGGCGCAGAGTTCATCCTCGAGGTAACGAGCGATCCGCCACGCGCCTTCGCTCGTGTTCGAGATCACCGTGATGGTCATGCGTGTGCCAGGATCATGGAGGCTTCGAAACGAGACACCCGCGTCGTGCCCTTCCAGGAGGATTGTGTCGGCTGAAGAGCGAAGCCAGAAACCCAGTCCGTAGCGCTTCGAGTGACGCGGCGCCTCGCTGCGCGGCCGAACCAGCTCCGAAACCCAATCCGGGGAAACGATGCGACCCTCGAGAAACGCTTGCCAGAACGAGCTCATGTCCGCGATCGTGGTGTAGATGCCACCGTCGCCGCTCCCCCGCACTGGTAGATGAAAGACGTTGCTCCGCCAAGTGCCGTCTACCTCGACGTAGCCGACGGCAGATCGGGAAGGGAGCTCGTCTGAGCGCGGGAAGGCCGTATCGACCAATCCTGCGCGTTGGCAAACGCGCTGCTCGACGAGTTCGTGGAATGGCAGGCCGCTCGTACGTTCGGCGATGAGCGCCAGGAGAACGTAACCGGCGTTGCAGTACGCAAACCGCTCACCCGGAGCGAACTTGCTTTCGTGACCGTCCAGTACCTCGAGGTAGTCCTCGGTGGTCACGAGCTGCTGAACCGGCACCGGCATCATGTAGTCCGCGACCTCGTATCCGGCCTCCTCGTCGAGGTAGTCGCCGATCCCGGACCTGTGCGACAAGAGATGCTCGACCGTCACACTGTCGCCGATCGACGGAAGGTCGTCACCGAGGACGGAGCGAGCGAGCGTGGAGAGCTCGAGCACGCCTTCCTCGATCAGACTCACTACGGTAAGCGCCGTGAACCCCTTCGCGCCGCTCGCGATTCCGAAGCGGGTGTCGAGGGTGTTCGGAATCTCGAACCCGCGGTGCGCGAAGCCGTGCGTCTTGACGAGCAACGTCCGATCGCTCTGGTCAATCCGAATGACACCTGGGAACCCGGTCTCCGACGTCAACGCGTCGAGTTCGTTTTCGAGATCAGCCATGCGTAGACGCTAGCGCGCGCTCCGACGAAAGGGCCGAGCGGCCATCTCGCTGCATCGCGTCGCGTTCGGTCTACTCCTGATCGTTGCCTTCTCCGTCGGGCTCGCGCTCTCGATCACCGCTATCGGGCTCCGGGTTCGCAGGGGCGGTGCTGTTCCTGCACGTGCTCGGATGGGGCCTCTTCTTCTGGTTCTCGAAGTCGAACCCGGCGCTTGCAGGACCGGGAACGCTCACGTTCACGTTCGACCTCCGGCACGCGTTCGACGGGCGCGGACTCGACACCGCCAGCGAGATCGCTCTTCTCGGCGTCTCTGCCGGCGTCGCCGCCCAGCACGTGCCGTTTCTCGCCGTGCTGTCGCTGCCGGTGCTCGTTGCAGCGGGGATGTCGCTGATGGATACCTCTGACGGCGCGTTCATGAGCCACGCCTACAGCTGGGCCTTCGCACACCAGGTACAGGAGCTTCCAGTGTCCCTCGGAGACGACGTCGGTGCAGTGGGCAGAAATTTCAGTCCCGGGTCACCCGATCACGACGGACGAGTCTCGGCAAGGTGTCGGCTGCCGGGGAATCGCGGCAAGCCGTCGTCCGGCAAAGACTCCCAGCTGACCGCGAAGGCGACGAACTGTCGAACGGATGGGCTGACTCCCGGGTCGTCGTCGAAGGTTCCCATTCGGATCCCGATTGACTCGGGGTGGCTGGCGTTGGATCCGTAGATCGCCGATCCGAATTCGCCGCAGAACCACTTCTCTCCACCGTCGGACGGTTTCCACATGCGAAGGGCGCGCTCACCGGCGACGATCCGGAATGTTCCGGGAGCGGGATGTGCCTGTGCCGAGGCCGCAGAACCACTCCGCCGCTGACATCGTTTGCAGTGGCAGTAGCTCGCCCGCACGAGGGGCGCCGAGACCTCGTAGCGAACAGCGCCGCAATTGCACCCACCGGTGAGCGGAAGCGTCGTCATGGGCCGCAGGATCTCACAGCGGAGTCTCCCGGCTCACCCCGCCCGCAGCCAGCGGGTGCCCCTGGCCGTCGAGCCGGACGGCGCGCGATCGACGAACGACCGAACGTATCGTCCCCCTCGATGGCGACGGACTGGGCTGCCTGGCATGAGGCGTATGACGACCCCTCCTCCGCTCGAGCCGCCCGGCTCCGAGTCGTCCAGGGCTATGTCCGCGACGTCCTCGACTCCCGGCTGGTGCTTGAGTGCCGCGTGCTCAGCCTGTGCGCCGGTACGGGCCTCGACCTGCTCGGCGTGCTCGCCTCGCACCCGGCGAAGAGCCTGGTGCGGGGCCGCCTCGTCGAACTGGACTCCGGCCTAGCCGCGACAGCTCGTGAGGGTGCAAAAGCCGCAGGCCTCGAGCACCTCGAGGTCGTCGTTGCAGACGCCGGCTCGACCGACTCGTACCTGGGGGCCGTGCCTGCTGATCTGGTGCTCGCGTGCGGCGTCTTCGGCAACATCTCCGACGGCGACGTCGAGGCGACCGTCCACGCCATGCGATCGGTCTGCGGTGACGGCGGCACCGTGATCTGGACGCGCCATCGCCGTCAGCCCGACCTCACCCCGGCGATCAGGCGATGGTTCGCCGAGGCGGGCTTCGTCGAGCAGGGCTTCACCACACCGGGCCTCGACGCGTTTGCGGTCGGCGTTCAGAGGCTGGCTGAGCCTCCGCTCGCGTTCGCCGCCGGGCAACAGCTGTTCACCTTCGTCCGTTGATCGCAACGCGCGCGTTGGCTCGGTTCAGCGCTTGCCCTTGGATTCGTTGAGGGTCACCGCCTCGCGGATGAGAGCCTTCAGCGCCTGCTCGTCGACCTTTTCGCCTTCGTGAAAATCGATCGCGCGCCTGGTGTTCCCCTCGAGGCTCGAGTTGAAGAGCCCGGAGGGATCCTCGAGCGAAGCCCCTTTGGCAAACGTCATCTTGACGACGCTCTTGTAGGTCTCGCCCGTGCAGATCAAGCCGCTGTGCGACCAGACCGGGACGCCCCGCCACTTCCACTCCTCGACGACTTCGGGATCGGCTGCCTTGATCAGCGCGCGCAGCCGGCCGAGGAGCTCACCCCGCCAGTCGTCCAGCTCCTTGATCCTGGCGTCGATCAGCTCCGAAGGAGACCCGCTGGCCTCCGATTCACTCCGCTTCATGCTCTCTCCCCCCTCTTTCGTTTCAGGGCATTCGCCCGCATGGTAGGAAGACCTTATGACCCAAATCCTGCTTTTCCACCACGCACAGGGCCAGACCGATGGGTTCCTTGCCTTCGCCGATCAGCTCCGCGCAGCGGGGCACGTCGTCCACGCACCGGACCTCTAC
>JACDGR010000022.1 GCA_013821525.1 Actinomycetota bacterium | reverse complement strand
GTGGTACATCGTGCGCGGTATGACGACTGGTCGCTGCCGAAAGGCAAGCTCGAGCCCGGCGAGAGTTGGGAGCAGGCAGCTCTCCGTGAGGTGCGAGAGGAGACGGGCCTCGTGTGCTCGCTCGGTGCGCCGCTCGGGTCGAGCAGCTACACGGTCGACGCCGCCGACAAGGAAGTGCGTTGGTTCCGAATGGCGCAGACCGGTGACGAGGAACAGCGCGACGACGAGGTCGACGAGCTGCGCTGGGTAACGCCGGCTGCAGCGCGAGGGCTGCTCAGCTACGACGGCGACCGTGACGTGCTCGACCGCCTCGAGTGATCGGCCGCGGCGGACTGTTCAGCGCAGGCGCTTGCGGTAGCGCACCTCAGGCGCGCGCACGCCCCAGCGCTCGTCCGCCTTGCGCTCGCCGTCGGGCACCCAGCCCGCGTGCTCGTAGAACGCGCGGGCTCGGGGATTCGCCTCGAGCACCCAGAGCGTCGCGTCGTCGTACTCCGTGCCGAGCTGTTCTTCTGCTCGTCTGAGCAGCGCCTGCCCGACACCGCCCGAGCAGGCTTCCGGCTCGACGTAGATCGCGTACAGCTCGCCGAGTGCTCCCTCGTCGCGGCTCGGTCCGACGGAGGCGAAACCCACGACCCTCTCGTCCGTGACGGCGACGAAGGTCGACCAGCCGCTTGGTGGGTGGGCAAGACGGTCGCGCCAGCGCGCGACCTGGATGAAGCCGCCCCGGTCGAGCTCCTCGACCGGGAAGACGTGCCGGTAGGCCGCTTGCCAGCCGTGCTCCTGCACACGGCCGATCCCGTCCGCGTCCCCGGAGGTTGCATGCCTGACTTCCATCGTCTGAAGGGTAGGGTCCCGCGCCGTGACATTCGAACACGTTCTCGTCGTCGGGGCCGGACAGATGGGTGGAGGCATCGCGCAGGTCGTTGCCGCGTCCGGGCGCCGCGTCTCGCTGTACGACCCGTATCCGGGAGCCGTCGAGCGCGGCCTCGCTGCGATCGAGAAGAGCCTGACGAGGCTCGCCGAGAAGGGTGGCGCCGATCCGGCCGAGACGATGGCACGCGTCTTCACCGCCGCCGCGCTCGTCCCGGCCGACCTGATGATCGAGGCGATCACCGAGGAGGCTGCCGCCAAGGAGGAGCTCTTCCGCCGCGCCGACGAGGTCATGCCCCCGGCCGCGATCCTCGCGTCGAACACGAGCTCGATCCCGATCACCTCACTGGCCGCGGTCACGGGGCGGCCCGAGCGGGTGATCGGCATGCACTTCTTCAACCCGGTGCCGGTGTTGAGGCTCGTCGAGGTGATTCGCGCTGTTCAGACCTCCGACGAGACCGCAGCCGCGATCGTGCAGCTCGCCCGCGACCTCGGAAAGGAGCCGGCAGAGGCCCGCGACTTCCCCGGCTTCATCTCGAACCGGATCCTGATGCCCTTCATCAACGAGGCCGCGTATGCCCTGATGGAAGGCGTCGGTGACGCGGAGGCGATCGACGTCGTCGCGAAGCTCGGGTTCGCGCACCCGATGGGACCGCTCGCGCTCGCCGATCTGATCGGGCTCGACACCTGCGTCGCGATCATGGAGGTGCTGCAGCGCGGGCTCGGCAATCCGAAGTACGCGCCGTGCCCGTTGCTGCGTCAGTACGTGCAGGCAGGGCGCCTCGGCCGCAAGTCAGGCCGCGGGTTCTACTCCTACGGGTAACCGGCCCGCGCAGAGCGCGGTGCGCGCAGCTGAGAAGACGTCATTCTCGAGCGAGTAGGCGGCAGTGAAGTCGACGGCGCCGTTCACCTCGAGCACGACCCACGTTCCGACGTCGGCAGGCAGGAGGTCGACACCCACGAGATCGCCACTGATCGCGGCCGCGGCGGCGAGCGCGACTCCCCGGGCGTCGGCCGGCGGATCGACTGGCTCGCGACGGGCGCCGAGGGCGACGTTCGTGCGCCATTCGCCGGGGGCGGCGACCCTGCGGACGGCACCGATCACGATCCCGCCGGCTACGACGACGCGCAGGTCGTAACCGCGCGGTGCGACGAGCTTCTGCGCGACGGCGCCCGTGGCCTCGAACCATGGTCGCGACCGCAGGTAGGTGAGGGTGCGCTCGATCTCCTCCTCCGTGTCGCAGCGGATCACGTCCTCGCCCCACGACCCGAACCGGGGCTTGAAGACGATCGGCGGCTCGAGCTCGGGTCTCGCGAGCCAGGGTGCGACGTGAACCGTTCGCGGGTGCGGCACGCGAGCCGCGAAGAGCGCGTGCGCGGTCGCGAGCTTGTCGTGCGCCGCGACGAGCGTTCGCCGGCGGTTCAGCACTGTGACGCCGAGCGCCTCGAGGCGGTCGAGCGCCCACAGCCCCGGCTCGACTCCGTCGAGGCTTGGCAAGATGTCGAGGCGCCCGAGCGCGAGGTCTCCGCGGCCGAGCCGGGACAGCGCCTGCGCGGGCGTGACGACGCTGCCGAGGCGGGTGTTCGTTGCCGTGACGCGATGGGCGATGACCGCGAATGTGCTCATTGCGAGCATCGTCCGCGAGGTCGTACGCGAAGGGAAGGGGAGGCGGCCATCCCGACCCCGAATCGTTTCGAGACCGTAACCCGTGACGAATGCTCGTCGGCGTAGCGTCGAGGATGCGCGCTCGGTCGAGCACCACGCACTCGACTCGGTGTTGCCTTGGGGGCACTAGGCGCAGCCCGGCCCGTGAGCGAGGGAGCTCCGGGCCGGGCAGTGACCATCCTCATGATCGTCACCGAACCCTCACCGCATCGCTTCCGAGCTCGTTCTTACGGTGGCTTTCGACATCCACCGGAAAGGAACGAACATGGGGCTCGAGTACGAAGCCGAACAACAGCACTTGTTGACGATGGTCGAGCGCGCACAGAAGGCAGGTCGCTCGGAACGGGACATCATCGCGATCGTCGACCAGTACTTCGGGACAGACGTGACGGTGCAGATGTTGGGGCGCCGGCGCAGGAGTGTCTTGCGCCGGTTGTTCGCCAACCCGTTGCGTCGACGCGCAACGGCCTGAAGCCTCCAGTTGTGTCGGTCCGGTCGAGCTGTCGTGTCGATGTCCTGCGGGACGGCGTCGGCCAGGGCGCGGCGCACTAGCGTCGCGGACGATCACGTCTGTCATCAAAGGGAGGGGACGCAGTGATACACAAGAGCAAAGCGCTCGTCGCGGTCATCTTCGGCGTGCTGGCGTTGTCAGCCGGCCTTGCCGCGGCAGGCGGCGACAAGGGTAACGACAAGACCTTCGAGTACTCGATCGGGTTGTGGGGCGATCTGCCCTACAGCGACGTGCAGGCGACGACGGGCGTCCCGAACCTGATCGCCGACATGAACGCATCGAAGCTGTCGTTCAGCGTCCACGACGGAGACCTGAAGGCAGGTAGCGGGATTGCCGGATCGGCCACTCCGACTACGTGCAGCGACGCCCTCTATCAGCAGGGCCTCGGGTATCTGAACGCGCTCGATGCCCCCGCCATGTTCACGCCGGGCGACAACGACTGGACGGACTGCGACAGGCCGGCAAACGGCGGGTTCAACTCGCTCGAGCGGCTCGACTACGAGCGGAAGCTGTACTTCAGCACGCCGCTTTCGTTCGGTCGCCATCAACTCGTGCAGGAAGTTCAGCGCGACCCGACCTGCCTCGGTGTCGGTGGGCCGACCGCTTGTGTCGAGAATCGCCGCTGGACGGTGAAGGATGTCGTCTACGCGACGATCAACGTGCAGGGCTCGTGCAACAACCTGTGCGATACCGCACCGAACTCGACCGAGTATGCCGCACGCAACGCCGCGGACATCAGCTGGCTGCAGCAGACCTTCGCTCAGGCGAAGGCCACGGATGCCGTAGCGGTGATGGTGATCGGGCAAGCCGACCCCGGCTTCGATCTGTCCGACGTCACGCGGGCGCCGCTCCGCAATCCGAGAACGCTTGCGGAGACCGACGGTCAGCCCGACGGCTTTCAGTCGTTGCTCTCCGCGTTCCGCGATCAGGTGATCGCTTTCGGCAAGCCGGTCGTCTACGTGCACGGCGACTCGCACTACTTCCGGATCGACAAGCCGTTCCTCGATGCGCAGGGACGGCGCCTCGAGAACTTCACGCGCGTCGAGACCTTCGGTGACAACCAGGCGAACGGCAACAACGACGTTCATTGGGTGAAGGCGCTCGTCGACCCGAAGAGCCGTGACGTCTTCGCCTTCCAGCCGCAGATCGTGCCCGCGAACAGGGTGGCAGTCCCGGCGCCCTGATCGTCGGAACGCAAGTTGCGCCCGGGAGCCGCCAGAGCCGCTCCCGGGCGCGCACTGTTACACCTGTGACGGACCATCGGATCTACGATCGGCGGATGCGCGGCCACATCGAACGCGAGCTCAAGCTCGACCCTGGCGAGGGGTTCGAGCTGCCGCCCCTCGATGGGGTGCCGCTCGAGTCCCGGCTCTTCACCTCGACCTACTACGACACACCGGCTCGCTCACTGACGGGTGCAGGGCTCACGCTTCGCAGGCGTGTCGAGAACGGCTTGTCACACTGGCAGCTGAAGCTGCCTGCGGCGGGTGCAGCGCGACATGAGCTCGAAGCTCTGGGAGGTCCGGCCGGCCCCCCGGACGAGATCCGGCAGCTGCTCGCCGCGCACGCACGGCATGGTGATTTCGAGCCCGTCGCAACCCTCCGCACGCGGCGCCGTGGAGTGCGGGTGGACGACGATGGCCGTTCGGTCGCCGACGTCACGATCGATCTCGTGGAGGTGCTCGAGGGAAACCGTGCCGCCGGTCAGTTCGCTGAGCTCGAGGTCGAGCTCGTCGACGGTGACGAAGCCGATCTGACGCGCCTCGGCCGCGTGTTGCGCCGCGCCGGGGCGAGCCGCTCGGATGGCCGCCCGAAGGTGATGCGTGTCCTGCGGCCTGCCGAGCCCTCAAGAGCGACCGGTGGCACGACGATCGAGCGGGTTCAGCGGCTGCTCGCGCAGCAGCTGCGCGAGCTCGAGCGGAGGGATCCAGGCGTGCGTCTCGGAGGCGCGGCAGAGGACCTGCATCAGTTTCGCGTGGCGACCCGGCGCTCGCGCGCGGTGATTCGAGCGACGCGCCCGATCTTCGGCAACGCGCTCACCCCGGTTGCAGAAGAGCTCAAGTGGCTGACGTCCTTGCTCGGCCCTGTACGAGACCTCGATGTGCTGATCGAGCACGTGCGAGTGCGAGACGAAATACGGTCATTCGACCGCGAGAGCGCAGGCGGTGCAGACCTGGTTGCCCGGCTCGAGGAAGAGCGCGGACTGAGACGTGACGAGCTGCTTGCCGGGCTGAACGAGCCGCGTTATGCCGCTCTCCTGGCCGAGTTTGAGCGGGCGATCTCGACGTTGCCTCAGCTGGAGGCTCACAGTGGGGGTCTGCGCCCGATCGCCCGTCGCGAGCTGAAGCGGCTGCGCAAGCGCGCCCGGGGAACGGCGGAGGAGCCATCCGATGAGGCCCTCCACGAGCTGCGGATTGCAGCGAAGCGGGCGCGCTATGCCGCGGAGCTGGCCGCGACCGTCGGCGCCGACCGGAAGCTTCGGCGTTATCTGACCGCGATGAAGGCGGTGCAGGACACGATCGGCGCGCATCAGGACGGGGTCGTCGCAGAAGCGAGGCTCCGTTCGGCTGCCAGCGCCACATCCGCGCTCGCCGCCGGGCGCCTGATCGAGCGGCAGCGCGCGCGGCGCACGGCCTCGAGGTCTCAGTACCGCGCAGCTCTCGACGCGGCGCTCGAGGCCGGAGCGTCGGCCCTGCGCTGAGGATGACGCTGCTCGTCCGGCACGCGCGTGCCGGCAGTCGAAAGAGGTGGCGTGGGGATGACCTCCTGCGCCCGCTCGACGAGGACGGTCTGCGCCGTGCCTCTGAGCTGGTCGAGCTGCTCGCGGGCTACGAGATCACGTCGATTGTCTCGAGCCCCGCGATTCGCTGCGTGCAGACCGTGGAGCCGCTCGCGCTCGCCCGTGGTCTCGTCGTCGAGCACCGGGCCGGGCTCGGCGAGGTCGAGCAGTCAAGCGGGGGTCGCGATCTCGTTCGCGCCGTGGCCGGCTCGGCGACGCTCATCTGTGGGCACGGGGGCCTCGAGCACTCCCTCAGCGGCGCCCCGCGCTTCAGAAAAGGTGCTGTGCTGGTCTTCGACGAGGCGCTCCACGTGCACGCCACGCTCTAGCGGTGTGACTCAGAGCGGTTCGGCGCGGCGCTCGGGTTATGCCGCGTGGCGCCGCCGGCTGAGCTCCGAGAGTGCCCCTTCCCGCACGCCGCCGCGGACGACCTTCAGCGGGACACCGAGCCGACGCTGGAGCGCGGTCAGAATCACCGCCCCGGCACCTAGCGTGCGGACGCGCTCGGGATCCACGCCGTAGTGCTCGACGAGCTCGGCTCCGGTCGTCGAGCCGAGAATGCCGAGCGCCTCGGAGAGCGTGTCGGCGTCGAGGCGGTTCCCGACGACGCGCTTCAGAGCGCGGGCGCTGCCGCCCACGACAAAGGCGGCGCGCGGGCGAGGCGGCGCGAAGTCGACGAGGAGACGCTCGACCTCTGTGAACGCTGCCGCGATCGCCGGCTCACCGGGAGGATCGCCGGGGAGTGAGCGGCTGGCGAGCCGCTGAGAGCCAAGATCGATCGACCGCACCCAGCGAGCTCCTTCGCGCTTCGAGCCGACGACGACCTGGGCCGAGCCGCCACCCACATCGACGACGGCGACGGTCCGGCGCGCCGGGGGGACGACCGTCTCGAGAGCTCCGAGAAACGCAAGCCGTCCCTCTTCCACGGCCGACAGGACGCGAGCCTCGCACCGGCCGGCCTCCGCGAGGGCAGCCAGCAGCTCCTCACCGTTGTCGGCCTGCCGTCCCGGGCTCGTGATCAAGATCTCGAGCTGGGCCGCCCCGGCGGCGCGTGCGGAGGCGGCGAAATCGGCAACGACTCCTGCGACCTCGGCGAGCTTTGCGGGCGGGATGTGGCCTGCGCGCTCGACGTCTGCGCCGAGCCGCATCATCTCTCGCCGCGAGAGCAAGAGCTCGCTGCCGCGCATCACCTGTAGGCGGACGGTGTTCGAGCCCACATCGACCACGCCGACGGCCACATCAGCATGGTGACGGCGCCACAAGACGGCGCTCACCTAGCGGCCTGATGCGCATGAGCGCAAATACGCATCAAGCCTCTAGTGCGAACGTGCGAGCCGGCGCGCCCGCTCCCGCCGGCGCATGAAGAGCACCTGTGCCGGCCGCCGTCGCTCGGTCTTCTTCGGCTTCACCCTGCGCCACGTCCCGTCAGCCGCGAGCTCCCAGGCCTGGGCGTTGTCGGCCAGCTCGGCTTTGAAGATCGACTCCAACTCATTCCTCACATGCGTGTCTTCCACCGGCACCACGACTTCAATCCTGTGATCGAGGTTGCGCGGCATCAGGTCGGCGCTCCCCAGCAGGTACGTCTTCCGCTCGCCGGCCTCGAAGCAGTAGAGCCGGCTGTGCTCCAGGAAGCGACCGAGCACGGAGCGCACGCGAATGTTCTCGCTCATCCCCTCGACGCCGGGCACGAGCGTGCAGACCGCTCGGATGATCAGGTCGACCTGCGCACCTGCCTGGGAGGCACGGTAGAGCTCTTCGATCACGGCGGGATCGGTCAGGTTGTTGACCTTGATCCTGATCCTGGCGACCTGGCCCGCTTCCGCCGCGGACGCGACGGCACGGATGTGCTCGACGAGCTTCTTCCTCAGGTTGAACGGTGCGGCGAGAATCTTGCGGAACCGCTGCGGGCGACCGAAACCGGTCACGAAGTTGAAGAGATCTGCAACGTCGGCGACGATGTCGGGGTCAGCGGTGAACAGCCCGACATCCTCGTAGATCCGCGCGGTGGTCGCGTGGTAGTTGCCTGTTCCCACGTGAACGTAACGCCGAAGCTCGTCGCCCTCGCGGCGGATCACGAGCGTCGTCTTCGCGTGGATCTTCATGTCCGGGAAGCCGTAGACGACGTGCACCCCTGCCTGCTCGAGCGATCTCGCCCACTCGATGTTCCGTCGTTCGTCGAAGCGTGCTTTCAGCTCGACGACGCAGACGCTCTGCTTCCCGTTCTCGGCCGCGACCATCAGAGCAGGGGCGAGCGCCGAATCGTGGCTCGTTCGGTACACCGTCGTCTTCAGCGTCACGACGCGGGGGTCGTTGGCCGCTGCGCGCACGAACTGCTCGACGCTCGTCGCGAAGGAGTCGTAGGGGTGCTGCACGACGATGTCGCCCTGGGCGATCTCCTCGAAGATGTCCTCGTCCGCCGGCGAGAGCAGGCGGCGCTGGGTGTAGGGGATCCATGGCTCGTACTTGAGGTCGGGCCGGTCGATCGCGTAGAGCTGACCGACGTCAGCCAGGTCGAGCAGGCCCTTGATGGGGTAGACGCTGTTCGGTTGCACGACGAGCCGCTCCTCCAGCCGCGCAAGCATGCTCTCCGAGATCGAGCTGGAGACCTCGAGGCGGACAACGGCTCCGAAACGCCGCTTGCGGATCTCCGTCTCGACTGCCTCGAGCAAGTCGTCGGCGTCGTCCGAGATCTCCGTGTCCCCGTCACGCGTCAGCCGGAACGCCGTGCGCTCGAGGATCTCCATCTCCGGGAAGAGCCAGGTCAGGAAGTGCGAGATCACCGATTCGAGCGGGATCTTCAAGCCACGTTCCCCGACGGCGACGAACCTGTCGAGTCCTTCCGGCACCTTCACGCGCGCGAATCGTTCCTCGCCGGACTCCGGGTCGCGGACGCTGACGCCAAGGCTGAGGGACAGGCCCGAGATGTAGGGGAACGGCTGACCGGGCCCGACGGCGAGCGGTGTCAGGACGGGGTAGATCTGACGCGCGAAGATCGATTCGAGCTCGCGGAGCTCCTCGGGGGTCGCAGCGTCGACCGTGCCGAAGACGATTCCCTCGCGCTCGAGCGCCGGGCACAACGAGTCGCGCCACAGCGCAGACTGGGTGGCAGTCAGCCCGAGCACGCGCTCGCGGATCTCGTCGAGGGCGGCCTGAGGTGTGCGACCGTCCGAGGAGCGGACGGAGAGACCCGAGGCCAGCTGATCGAGCAGGCCCGCGACGCGCACCATGAAGAACTCGTCGAGGTTCGAGGAGAAAATGGCGCAGAACTTGACGCGCTCGAGCAACGGCTCGTTCGGATCGGCGGCGAGCTCGAGCACGCGACCGTTGAGATCGATCCAGGAAAGCTCCCGGTTCAGCAATGCCACAACGGCTTCTTGGCTCTCATTGGTCGTCGGCACGGTCGTCCAGCATCACGGAACGTTGGTGAACAATGGGTTGCGATTCGGTAACGGCGCACCGCAGCGCCTCGGTCCGTATGCTGCGCCGCATGCGGAATGATCGTACGCTCGCGCTGCTCGCCGTCCTCGCAGGGGTCGTGCTGATCGTACTCGCGATCGTCTACTGGATCGAACCGGCGAGGTCGCTTCCCAGCTTCTTCCCGGGTCACGAGGCGGGCTCCGGCCATCACCACGTCAAGCACGGGATCGCGGCGTTTTTCGTCGGTCTTGCGCTGTTCGTCTTCGCCTGGTTCAAGACCGGGCCGAAGCGCGCCTCCACGCCCGTCACGTGATTCTCGGCGCACTCATCTCGTATCCCCAGGCGATCGTGCTGGGGCTGCTGCAAGGCGTCTCGGAGCTCTTTCCCGTCTCGAGCCTCGGACACAGCGTCATCCTCCCGAAGCTCTTCGGGTGGAACATCCATCAGAACGACAAGTACTTCCTGACCTTTCTCGTCGCGACCCATCTCGCGACGGCGATCGTCCTCTTCTGCTTCTTCTTCCGCGACTGGGTCCGGATCATCCGCGGCATCGGTCGGTCGTTGCGCGATCGCGGCATCGACCCGGACGACGCCGACGCGAAGCTCGGGTGGCTCCTCGTCGTCGGGACGATCCCCGCCGGCATCCTCGGCCTCCTGCTCGAGCACTCTCTGCGGAAGGTGTTCGCCTCCCCGACCTCGGCGGCGATCTTCCTGACCCTGAACGGCCTCCTCCTCTACGGGGCGGAGCTGCTGCGTCGACGGGCTCCGGTGGCCGACGCCGAGGACGACGCACGGATCGGGCGCACGGTCACCTGGCGCGGAGCGTTCTTCGTCGGCGCCGCCCAGGCGATCGCGCTGATCCCCGGCTTCTCGCGCTCCGGCGCGACGATCGGCGGCGGCCTCGTCGTCGGTCTCTCGCACAAGGACGCTGCCCGCTACGCCTTCTTGCTGGCAACGCCGATCATCGCCGCGGCGGCGATCCTGAAGCTGCCCGAGCTATTCGGGCCCGACGGCGACGGCGTTCGCGGGCAGGCTCTCGTCGGGGCGATCTGCTCCGCCGCCACCGCATATCTCGCCGTTCGCTTCCTGATGCGCTTCTTCGAGACCCAGACACTGCGGCCGTTCGCGATCTACTGCTTCGCTGCCGGCCTCGCGTGCACGATCTACTTCGTTGCGACCTGACGTGTGACGATCTGGTAGATACGGCGGCGCAATGGCTCTTCGCCTGACCCCGCAGAAGCGGCAGTTCTTCATGCTCTTCACCCAGGCGTCCGCGAACGCCCGCGAGATCGCCCGAGCGCTCGTCGAGCTGCTGGAGGAGTGGCCGGACAGTAAGGAACGGCTGCGCGACATCCGTGAGCTCGAGCACGAGGGTGATCGCCTGACGCACGAGGTGATCAACCTCTTGAACCGCACGTTCGTCACGCCGTTCGACCGCGACGACATGTACCGCCTCGCCTCGGTGATCGACGACGTCTGCGATCACATCGACGAGGCGGCCGACAACATCGACGCCTACGAGGTGCGCGACGTGCCGCAAAAGGCGCGGCAGCAGGCAGAGGTGATCCATCGCGCGGCGTCCCGGTTGCACGAAGCGGTCGAGCGCCTCGAAGGCTTCAAGGACTCACAGCGCCAGCTCGCCGCATTGCGCGAGCTCGAGGACGAGGGTGACCGCCTCTCACGCGAGGCGATCGCCGAGCTGTTCCGCTCGGGTGCCGACCCACTGACGATCATCCGTTGGAAGGACATCCACGAGCAGCTCGAGGAGGCGGTCGACGCCTGCGAGAACGCCGCGGACGTGCTCGAGGCGATCCTCGTCAAGAATCGTTAGATGACCCTGCTCGTCATCACGATCGCGGCCGCGCTCGCGTTCGATTTCACGAACGGCTTTCACGATACGGCGAACGCAGTCGCCACGTCGATCTCGACGCGCGCCCTGTCGCCCAGGCTCGCCGTGCTGATCGCCGCGATCGCGAACCTCGCCGGCGCGTTTGCGACCACCGCGGTGGCGAAGACCGTCGGCAAGGGAATCATCGACACCGGCCTCGCCAACCCGAAGACGGTGCTTGCCGCGGTGATCGGGGCGATCACCTGGAACCTGCTCACCTGGTGGCTCGGGCTGCCATCCTCGTCGTCGCACGCGCTGATCGGCGGCCTCGTCGGGGCAGCGCTCGTGCAGTCGGGCGAGAAAGGCGTCGAGTGGCACGGGATCACACACAAGGTGTTGATCCCGGCGCTGTGGGCGCCGACGATCGCGTTCGCGGGCGCCTTCCTGCTGCTGCTCGCGATTTACTGGCTCTTCCGCTGGATGACGCCAGGCCTTGCCAACCGCTCTTTCCGTCTGGGTCAGCTCGTCACCGGTACGTGGGTGGCGTTCACCCACGGCGCGAACGATGCGCAGAAGACGATGGGAGTGATCGCCCTCGCGCTCTACGCGAACGGCTCGATCGACACCTTCTATATCCCGACCTGGGTGAAGATCGCTGCGGGGCTCGCGATCGGGCTTGGTACCTACA
Source organism: Actinomycetota bacterium (assembly GCA_013821525.1). Taxonomy (GTDB): domain Bacteria; phylum Actinomycetota; class Thermoleophilia; order Gaiellales; family Gaiellaceae; genus PALSA-600. Next base: position 5,551 of record JACDGR010000022.1, on the reverse strand, counting down.
CCGGCGGGTGGCGGATCATGCGCACCCTCGGCCAACGTGTCTTCCAGATGGACGCGCCGGCAGGCTTCGCCGCGCAGGCAGCGTCCGGAGCCGTCATCTACGCGTCGACGCGCTACGGCTACCCACTCTCGACGACCCATGTGGTCTCGGGAGCGGTGATGGGATCCGGCGCGACGAAGCGCCTCTCGGCAGTCCGATGGGGCGTTGCGGGAAACATCGTCTTCGCGTGGATCCTGACAATCCCGGCAGCCGCAATCGTCGCCGCGGGTATGTGGTTCCCCGTCAAGTGGATCTTCGGCGGATGAAGTTCGGTCTCGGAGGCGGCTCGGGGCAGATCTTCGACCTGCTGACGCAGGCGGGCGAAGCGGCGCTCGCCGTGAGTCGCGCCGTCGAGCGGCGGTTTGTCGAATGGCCATCCGGCCCGACGCAGGACGACGTCAAAAGGCTCGAGCACGAAGCAGATCGCATCGTCTCCGAGCTGCTGAGTCAGACGAACAGCCTCTTCGTGACGCCCTACGACCGCGACGACCTGATCACACTTGCCTTCGCCGTCGACGAGGTCGCGGACGCCGGCGAGAACGCGGCGGAGCTGCTTGGCCTCTACGGCGTCGAGTCGGCAACGAAGCAGGCGATCCAGCTCTGTGCCCTGCTCGTCCAGGCCTCTGAGCGCCTGGCGGTGCTGCTCGCCGGCCTGAAAGGCAAGAAGGGCTTGGCCGAGGAGATCGTCGCGATCAAGGCGATCGAGGACGAGGCCGATGACGTCGCGCGCGCTGCGCGGGCGAGCCTCTTCAAGGACGACCGCATCGACCCCGTGATCGTGATCCGGTGGAAGGACATCTACGAGGCGCTCGAGGACGCGGTCGACGCCTGCGAGACGGCAGCGCACCGCGTCGGCAACATCCTGGTCAAGAACCAGTAGGGAGACGGCCCCTCGGCGCGGGTGCTTATGCCGGGTGAGAGGCGTCGGTGAACTCGCGGAACTCGCCGGTGACGAGGTAGGCGACCTGCTCGCCGATGTCGACTGCGTGGTCTCCGATCCGTTCGACACACCGCGAGACGACGAGCATCCGTAGCCCGTACTCACGCTCCTGCGGGGAGTCTCCCAGGGAGAGTACGTCCTCGATCGCGTTGCGGTTCGCGCGGTCGATCAGCTCGTCGAGGTCGACGAGCGTCTGCGCCTGATCCGCGTCTCGCGTCGCGAAAGCCTCCATCGCGACCCGAATCATCTGCTCGGCGCGCTGTCCCATGTCTTCGATCGAACTGCTGATCGCCTCGTCGCTGACGTTGAGGTTGCCCATCAGCTTCGTCAGTTTGGCGACCGTCACGCAGTAGTCCGCCATCCGCTCGAGATGCAGGTTGATGCGAAGCACGGCCAGGACGAGCCGGAGATCGGCGGCGACCGGTGTCTGTCGCGCCAGAAGCGACTGGACGCCTTCCTCGATCTGGACGTAGCGGCGATCGACCTCGTCGTCGAACTTGATCACCTCGTCGGCGAGCTCCTGGTCGGCGCGCGCAAGCGCGTTCAACGACGAACGCAGCGCACGGAGCACGAGGTCGCCCTCCTCCTGCAGAGATGCCTCGAGCTGGGCCAGCTCCTCGGTGAACGTGATGCGCAGCGCCATCAGCCGAAGCGCCCCGTGACGTAACCCTCGGTGCGCTCGTCGGCCGGCTGCGTGAAGATCTTCTCGGTGGAGTCGTACTCGACCAGGATGCCGTTGCGCGAGCCGTCCTCCTTGACGTCGAGGCTGAAGAACGCGGTCATCTCCGCGACGCGCGCCGCTTGCTGCATGTTGTGCGTGACGATCACGAGTGTGTAATCGCGCTTCAGATCGTGCATCAGATCTTCGATCGCCGACGTCGAGATCGGGTCGAGCGCGGATGCAGGCTCATCGAGAAGCACGACGTCGGGCTCAACGGCGATCGCACGCGCGATGCAGAGTCGTTGCTGCTGGCCGCCGGACAGCCCGAGCGCGGAACGCTTGAGCCGCGACTTCACCTCGTCCCAGAGGGCGGCGCCGCGCAGGGCCTTCTCGACCCTGTCGTCGAGATTGTCCTTCATCCCCAGGATTCGCAGGCCGTAGGCAACGTTGTCGTAGATCGACTTCGGAAAGGGATTCGGGCGCTGGAAGACCATCCCGATGCGACGGCGCACCTCGATCGGATCGACGTCCGGGCCGTAGAGATCGACACCCTGGTAGAGAATGGTTCCCTCGACCTTCGCGCTCGACACGAGGTCGTTCATCCGGTTCAGGCACCGAAGCACGGTGGACTTCCCGCACCCGGACGGCCCGATCAGCGCAGTGATCGCGTTGCGATGGATATTAAGGCTGACGTTCTTGACCGCCGGCGCCTTTCCGTAGAAAACGCTCAGGTCGTTGATGACGAAGACGACCTCACGGCTGACCTCCGCCGCAGAGGGTGGTTTCGCGACGCCGATCGCCGGAATGTGGTCTCGTTGCGAATCCATGGTGGTCACCGCAGAAGTGTCTCGGCACTCTGTCAGGCGAGGGGTTCACACGATGTGAACAACGTGTTTCAGAGTGGTGAAACGCCCACCAAGTGGCGCCGGCCGCTGGAATGCTGACGCCTTGATGGAAGCTGCCTCGCTCTCCGCCCCCGAGGGACTGCCGCGCACGCGTCGCACGGCCGACCGAATCGGGGACAAATTCCTGTACGGCCTGACAGCCATCGCTGCGCTCGTGGGATTCCTGGTTCTCGTTGCGATCGTCTGGCGCGTCGCTGACGGCGCGTGGCCCGCGATCAAGGTGTTCAAGCTCGGCTTCCTCTGGCACAACACCTGGAATCCCGTTACCAGCCGGTTCGGTGCGCGCGACCTGATCATCGGGACGCTGGTCACGTCCTTCGGCGCAGTCTTACTTGCCGCTCCGCTCTCGATCGCAATCGGACTGTTCTTGAGCGAGCTCGCGCCGATGTCCATTCGTGGGCCGATCGGGACGCTGATCGAGATGCTTGCAGCTGTCCCGAGCGTGGTCGTCGGGCTCTGGGGCATCTACGTGCTCGCACCGTTCGATGCGCAGCACCTACAGCCGCTCCTCGGACATCTCCTCGGCTGGATCCCGATCTTCGCGCACGGTGGCGACAAGGTCGAGTCGACGGTGTTCTCGGCGATGCTCGTTCTGACGATCATGATCATCCCGATTACGTCCTCAATTTGTCGGGAGCTCTTCATCGGTGTGCCTGCCGAACTCGAGGAAGGCGCAGTCGGGCTCGGAGCGACGCGTTGGGAAATGGTGCGCACGGTCGTCATCCCGACTGTTCGTGGCGGAGTCGTTGCTGCAGTGATCCTCGGCCTCGGTCGCGCGCTCGGCGAAGCGATCGCCGTCACTCAGGTGATCGGGAACTTCACACCGCTGAAGCTGTCGATCTTCGAGCCCGGTGACACGCTTGCGAGCCGAACGGCGAACCAGTATCAGGGCGCCGTCTCGAACATCCAAGTGGCGTCACTGATTTACCTGGCGCTGATCCTGCTCGTGATCACCTTCCTCGCCAACTTCACCGCGCAGCGCGTCGTGAAGCGATTCGAGTTTCAGCGGATCGGCGGCGACTGATGAGCGCTGCGCCGAACCCGATTAGCTTGCGCGTCACCGGTCGCGGACGGCGGCGGCTCCTCGTAAACCGGATCGCCGAGGTTCTCGCCGCACTCGCCGCGTTCTCCGCGCTGCTCGTCCTCGGCATCCTCGTCTGGTCGGTCTTCTCGCGCGGTGTCGGTGCGCTGAACCTAGCCTTCTTTATGAAAGGCCCCGCAATTTTCGGCGAGACAGGCGGGGGGGTGGCGCCTGCCCTGGTCGGTAGCCTCGTCCTCGTCGGGATCGCGACTGCGATGGCGCTGCCGTTCGGCGTGCTGTCCGCGATCTTCGTCAGCGAATTCGCACCGAAGCCGATCGGGCAGCAGGTGCGGCTCTGGCTCGATGTTCTGAACGGGTTCCCATCGATCGTGATTGGGATCTTTGTCTTCGCGCTCTGCGTCAAGGTGAGCTTGCCGATTGTCGGCTGGGGCCATCACCAGAGCGCCTTCGCCGGCGGATTCGCGCTCGCGGTGATCATGTTGCCGCTCATCGCTCGCGCGACGATGGAGGTCCTGACGCTCGTTCCGGACGACCTGCGAGAGGCAAGCTACGCGCTCGGCGTCTCGAAGTGGCAGACCGTGCTTCGCGTCGTCCTGCCGACAGCCTTCGGCGGCATCCTGACCGGTACGACGCTCGCAATTGCGCGTGCTGCGGGCGAGACCGCGCCGCTGCTCTTTACATCCTCTCTCGCGGGTCAGGTGACCGACTGGAACCCAACGCATCCAGTTGCCTCGATCCCGTTCCTGATCTTCCAGTACTCCGAGGCGCCTGACGAGAACCTGCACCAGCAGGCGTGGGCGATGGCATTCGTGCTGATCACCTTCGTCTTGCTGACCAGCCTGGCTGCGCGCTATCTCCTCGAACGATCGCGCCGGAAGCTCGGCGCGCCGCGCTGAGCTCGTTCACCACTCCGTCACCTTGCCGTCACACGGCATCAGCCCACGCGGAGCACGGTACGCGGCACATTGGCGGCGTCAGGCAATCGATACCCCAGGGAATAGGAGACCACGTCTTATGAAGAGAGGGCTCGCCCTCATCGCCATCGCCTCCGCCGCGCTTCTGTTGGTTGCGGCCGCAGGCGCCACGAGCAACGACACGACGATCACGGGGGCAGGCAGCTCGTTCGTCTCGCCGCTTGTCTCGACCTGGACACCGGCCCTCGGCTCGGCGTTCGGCTACACGGTTCAGTACAGCCCTGTCGGCTCGGGCGCCGGCATCGCCGCGATCACCAACCGGCAGGTCGACTTCGGCGCTTCCGATGCTCCTCTCACGCCGGATCAGGCCACCGCTTGCAAGAGCTGCGTCCAGATCCCATGGGCGCTCTCGGCCACTTCGATCGCCTACAACGTCTCCGGTGCACCTGTGCACCTGAGGCTGAACGGGGCGGTCCTCGCCAAGATCTTCCTCGGCGACATCACGAACTGGAACGATCCTCAGATCGGAGCGCTCAATCCCGGCGCGAACATGCCGAACCTGAAGATCACGCCGATCTTCCGCTCCGACGGATCCGGCACCACCTACAACTTCACCGACTACCTCTCAGGTGTGTCGGCGAAGTGGAAGTCGAGCGTGGGTAACTCGACGGCCGTCACTTTCCCTGCGGGGATCGGGGCACGCGGTTCGGCCGGCGTCGCCGGCCTCGTCTCGCGCACCGACGGTGGCATCACCTACGTCGACGTCGCGTTCGCGCTGAAGAACCACATTCGGTTCGCGGCGGTGCGCAACAACGCGGGCAAGTACCTCTACCCGAGCCTGCGGCGCATCACGGCTGCAGCACTCGCGTTCCCGAAGGTGCCCGCGAGCAACGAGCTCCACATCGTCAACCCACCGAAGTCGGCACCGCTCGCGTACCCGATCTCGACCTACACCTACGTGATCGTGCCGCAGCAGACCGCACATGCGGCCGAGCTACGCAAGCTGATCTTCTGGGCTCTTACGCAGGGTCAGAAGTCGCAGTACACGTC
>JACDGR010000354.1 GCA_013821525.1 Actinomycetota bacterium | reverse complement strand
TCCCGGAGGAGCTGACTCCCGAAGGAGACCAGGACGCGTGCGAGAGAGTCCCGGTCGCGAGGCGGCGACAGGTCGGCGGGCACCTGTAGCCGTTGGGCACGTTCGCGGATGCAGGCGACGAGCATCTCCTGCTTGTTGCCGACCAGTGCGTAGAGCTCCCGCTTGGAGACCTTCGCTCGCTTGGCGATCTCCAGCGTGCTGGTCTCGGCGTAGCCGGACTCCAGGAAAGCCGAGAACGCGGCGTCGAGGATGCGCCTGCGGGCGGCAGGCTCCTCGGTGCTCGGTGCGGACATCCCCCTCCCTTGACGTGGTACCGGACAGTACCATACCGTCGTGGTACTAGCCGGTACCGCATCGGTGCCGACGTCGACGGAGGCAGCAATGACAGACGCGACAGTGCTCGTGACCGGCGCGGCAGGCGGCCAGCAGGGCAAGACCGGACGGCGGGTGACCGAACTGCTGCGCGGGCGCGGAGTGCCGGTCCGCGCCATGGTCCACACGTGGGACGAGCGCGCCGAGTACCTCAGCAAGCTCGGCGCGGAGGTGGTGGCGGGCGACTTCCTCGACTTCGCCTCAATCCAGAAGGTGGTCGACGGCGTCTCCACGGTCTACTTCGCCTACCCGGTCCAGGAGGGCCTGCTCGACGCGAGCGTGAACATGGCGGTGGCCGCCCGCAATGCCGGGGTCACACGGCTCGTCGACATGGCGATGCTGGTCTCCGCCTCGGATGCGCCGACGCCGCGCATGCGGGAGAACTACCTGTCGGAGCAGGTCTTCGAGTGGGCTGGGATCGGAGTGGCCCACGTCCGGGCGACGGTGTTCTTCGAGAATGTCCGCGCGCTGGCGAACGCGGCCCTCGCAGCAGGCATGTTCATGGCGCCCTTCGGGGACGACAGCACCGTGATCCCGCTCGTCGCCGGAGAAGACGTGGCCCGGGTCGCGGCCGGCGTGCTCACCGCCCCCACCGTGCCCGCAGGCAGTTCGTACTCCGTGATCGGACAGGTCCTGACCGTGAAGGAGATCGTCGCGAGCCTCGCGAGCGGGCTCGACCGGAACGTCACCTACCAGGACGTCTCTGACGAGTTCTGGGCCGAGGCGGCAGGCGGCCGCATCAACGCCCACGCCGTCGCCCACCTGTCCAAGCTGTGGGCGAACCTCCGCAGTCAACCGCGCACGTTCGAGGTGACCGACACCATCGAGCAGCTCGGGGGCCGCAGGCCGAAGACGTTCGCCGAGTTCGTCGTCGAGGAGCAGGACAGCTTCACACCGCAGCCTGCCTGACGATGACCCGAGGAACGCCAGGAGACGCTCGGTGGCGGATGGCCCGCCTGGCCATGATCACCGTTTGCGGCGCCTTCCGTGCGCCAGCGCACGAAATGCGCCTGTTCTGGTGATCACCCCCTCGACGGGACCAGACGCTGCTCGCGCCCGACCGTGGCAAGATCGCCGCGAGCCGCACAGGGTGGTGGTGGGCGCAGCCGTAGTGCGCGGTTCGCGGCGATCTTGGTGCCGTGGGGCAGCGCGCTGTCGGGCCTTCGGCGGTTCCGCGGGTTCATGGGTCAGACCGTGGATCGACATCGACATCTGACCCCAGGAAACGATCTAGCCCTGACCGTTCGTGCCAGCCAGGGCTAGTGCAAATCTTGTGCGCCCGAAGGGATTCGAACCCCCAACCTTCTGATCCGTAGGCAGTGTCGGTGGCCTATCGAGGTGCGGAAACCGCTGCTCGGTTGGGTTTCATCGTACAGACGTGTGGATGTCAGATGACCACAATTCACCGGAGTTGCTGTCATGTCCCGCTGTCACTGCGACCGCGTCGGTGTGAACTACCGGCGGCGAGACTGCTAAGGCATCGTACGAAGCGGCCTCCACCTGCTTGAACGGGGCCGTCAGTTCAGCATCGAAGCAGTTTGTCGAAGAATTTCAGACTCAGCGCCAATGCCCCTGCCCCACCCAGTACCGCCTGGCTGAGCGACACGCCGTCGATCCGCATAAGTATTGCTGCGCCCGTCCCAGCCAGCAAGGCGAGCAGAAGCACTACCGTGTCGCGCACGCTCAGCGAAAAGTGAGCATTGCTCGGAGTTTTGCCTGGTTTACACATTCGCGTTCCGTCCTGTAGATCCAGTGCCTCCAGTAAGACACAGCGGAGCTGCCACTGTTGTAAAGTGAGTGTCGCTAGCGGGAGAGTCAACGAGTAGACAAGGCGCTGAGCAGCGACGATGAGGGAGGAAGCGGTGACACACACGTTACATCAACCGTACGATGCTCGCCGACCAACTAGCTGAGACGTGTCCAATCATAAGAACCGGCGGCTGACCCCAGGAGGAAATGATGACTGGAAGACGAGTCAATCGGAAAGAATGGCCCGTCAACGGTGACTACCTCAAGCTGCTCCAAGTTTTCGACCGAGTGCATTACGAAAATGGCCTTAAGAGTCTTCGTGAGATAGCCAGTGCGGCACACGTGTCACATTCGACGATCAACCAGATTCTGACGGGTCGTCGACTTCCTGCTGACGAAAATCAGGTCACCGCGCTGATTGCCGCCCTTGGTGGAAGTGCAGAAGATGCCACCAAGGCCGAGCTACTCTATCCCCGTGCTCGACGGAATCTAAACCCACCTGAGCGACGAGACAGCGTCTCAGGCGCCAAGCGTGCCGAGGCTCAAGTCGCAGCGGAAGAGTATGGCGATACCACGAAGCTGGACCATCTACTGCGGTACTCAATGGACCTTATGGATAGCATCGCGAGCAACTATCCGAAACTGTCACATGCTGTACCAACCGGCTTGAGCGATCTCGACGCCCTAACAGGAGGGTTCCGCGCCGGACAATTAACAATAGTTGCCGGATTGTCGGCAGTTGGAAAATCGACCCTCGGTCTCAACTTTGTGATGGCAGCGGCGAAAAGTGGTCACCCAAGTCTCTATTTGGGACTCGAATCCGAAAAGAGTCAGGCCGTCATGAGCATTATTGCGGCCGAGGCACGCCTCAGGAAGATCGATATGCGTGCCGGAACTATGAGCGACGACGATTGGACGCGGTTGGCGAGAAGAATGATGGAAATTGTAGACGAACCAGCCTATATTGAAGATACTATACCGACTAGTATGGCCGATTTTGAGCAATACATACGGGAAGCGCGCAGCAGCAAGAACATTGAATTACTCGTCTTGGACTACGCGGAACTTGTTGCCGTTGCGACCCAAGATCGTGTTGAAGAAAACCTCGAACCGTTTATGCTGCAACTAAAGTTGCTCGCACGGGATCTAAAGATGTCGGTCGTTGCGATTGTATCGCAATGGAAGACGGATGGTCTGAGTCTTACTGAATCGTATAAACGGTCTCCAAACTTGGACGATGTCGGTTCTCCAGGTACTCTGCGCCATGCGGACGTCGTCATGATTCTCCATCGTCCAGACCTGCATGAGCGAGACCATTCTCGCGCAGGAGAGGCTGATATCATTGTTGCGAAGAACAGAAACGGCAGGCCCGCGATCGTCACTGTTGCGAATCAACTTCACTACGGTCGTTTTGCAGACATGGCAATCATTCCGATGGCGCCGTAGTTGGCTGGCTAGATCTAACGGGGCTTCGCCCCAGCCCGACGAGCCATGCCGTGGTTGGTCTGGGAGTGGCGGGTTCCGGTCGGCACGGAGACCGTGACCGGAGTGCCCGGTC
>JACDGR010000353.1 GCA_013821525.1 Actinomycetota bacterium | reverse complement strand
GGAGACCGTGCAGTACAGCTCCGCGGCGGCTTGCTCACGGGTGACGCCCGCCTGCTCGCGCATGCGCCGGAGGGTGGCCGCCACCTGGATCCGCGCCAGCCCCGGCCGTTGATCACTCACTGTCATCGCCCATATGCACCGAGAACTTTCTACGTACGTAGTCTACTGTCGTCATCACAACCGGGCGGGGAACGGACGTGGTCAGCGGGCGCTGAACCTACCGGACCCGCTACCCCGACGCCTGACGACAGGGAGCAACAATGCCGACCGTGGTTCTCGCGGCATCGAGCGTGATCTCGGCCGGCTGTGCCGTGACCTGCGTGATCGTTCTACTGCACATGCGTCGGCGCCATCGTCCACGGGTGCCGAGCTGGTGGGAACCACCGCCGAAGCGGCGCCACGCCCTGAGCCGGCAATGACCCGGGCCAACCATGCTCTACGAGGCCACCGCGATCCCGGGGATGCTCTTGAGCTCGCCGAGCAGAGCCGCGGAGACCTTCACGGAGAACCGCTCGACCGCCAGTGCGGTCTCGCGGTCGTGACAGCAGAGCACCAGCGTCAGCGGCGTGTCGCCGGAGTGGGCAATGAGCGCCGCCTTCAACTCCGAGACCGCCGCGTGGTCGAGCCGCAATGCGTCGGCCTTCAGCACCAGTGAAGGAACGAGCTCGGGGTTGACGTGCGCGTCTGCGACGTCGAGGGGGATCACGCCGGAGGCAAAGATGGACATCCGGTCCTCGCGCCAGTTGAGTCGGCCCTTGATCGCGACGGCGGAGTCCGGGACCAGGTCCTCGTGCACGGCCAGGTAGGACTTCGCGAAGAACAGCACCTCCATCGATGCGTCCAGGTCTTCGACGGTGACGATCGCCCAGGGCTCGCCTTTCTTGTTCACCCGCCGGTCGACCGCGGAGATCATCCCACCGATCACGACCTCGCCTTCCTTCGGAGCATCGTCGATCAGCGCGGCTATTGACCTCGGGGCGTGCTTGCGCAGGATCCGCTCCGTGCCATCGAGCGGATGCGCCGAGACGTACAGGCCGAGCATCTCGCGCTCGAACGCCAGCAGCTGCGTGCGCGGCCACTCCTCGTCGTCAATTTTCAGCTGAGCGAGCGGCGAGGTCTCCGCCGGAGCGGGCTCATCTCCTCCCATGCCACCGAACAGGTCGAACTGGCCGACCGCCTCGTGACGCTTCAGGCTGGTGACGGCGTCGACGGCGTACTCGTGCACCCTCAGCAGCGCGCGACGGGGCTGTCCGAACGAGTCGAACGCACCCGCCTTGATCAACGACTCGATCGTGCGCTTGTGGCAACACACCAGGTCGATCTTCTCGAGGAAGTCGGTGAACGAGGTGAACCGGCCCTTCTTCCGGCGGGTAGCAATGATCGACTCGACCACGTTGACACCGACGTTGCGGACAGCACCGAGCCCGAACCGGATGTCGCTGCCGACCGCGGAGAACCACAGGTCGGAGTCGTTCACGTCCGGCGGCAGCACTTTGATTCCTGTACGCCGGGCCCCCGTCACATCTTCGAAGAGCATCCGGCGGCACTCGGCAAGATAGACCGCGGACTTGTCTTTGTTGTCACCGATCGAGGTGAGCTGAGCGGCCATGAACTCTACCGGGTAGTTCGCCTTGAGGTAGGCCGTCCAGTAGGAGACGAGCCCGTAGCCGGCGGTGTGGGACTTGTTGAACGCGTACCCGGCGAAGGGAAGCATCACGTCCCAGATGGTCTGGCACGCCTTCTCCGAGAAGCCCTTTGCGGTCATTCCCGCGCGGAACCGCTCGAACTCCCTCTCGATGATCTCCTTCTTCTTCTTGCCCATCGCGCGGCGCAGCAGGTCGGCCTGGCCGAGGCTGTACCCGGCGAGCTGCTGGGCGATCGCCATCACCTGCTCCTGATAGACCAGCAGGTGGTAGGTCTCGCCGAGGATCGGGTCGAGGGCGTCCTTGAGCTCCGGGTGGATCGGGGTGATCTTCTGCCGGCCGTTGGAGCGCTCGGCGTAGTCGAGGTGGGCGTTCGCCGCCATCGGGCCCGGCCGGTAGAGCGCCAGCACCGCGGCGATGTCCCCGAAGTGCGTGGGCGACATCGCCTTGAGCAGCGAACGCATCGCGCCGCCGTCGAGCTGGAACACCCCGAGCGTCTCGCCCCGGGACAGCAGCTCGTAGGTCTTCTTGTCGTCGAGCTTCAGCGTCGGCAGGTCGATCTTGGCGCCGTGGTTCTTCTCCACTGCCTTGATGGTGTCGTCGATGACGGTCAGGGTGCGCAGCCCGAGGAAGTCCATCTTCAGCAGGCCGATGTCCTCGCAAGACGGGAAGTCCCATCCGGTGATGATCGAGCCGTCCTCGCGCCGCCACAGCGGAATCACGTCCAGCAGCGGCTCGGCGGACAGGATCACCGCGCAGGCGTGCACACCGGCGTTGCGGACCAGACCCTCCAGCCCGCGTGCGGTGTCCATGATCTTCCCGACCTCTGGGTCGGTCTCGGCGAGCGCGCGAACCTCGGCAGCCTCGGCGTACCGCTCGTGGGAGGGATCGAAGATCCCGGACAGTGGGATGTCCTTCGCCGCTATGGGAGGCGGTAGCGCTTTGGAGATCCGGTCCGCGATGGAGAACCCGGGCTGACCGTAGAGGACCCGGGCGGCGTCCTTGATCGCCGCTTTGGTCTTGATCGTGCCGAACGTGATGACCTGAGCGACGTTCTCCTCGCCCCACTTCTCGACGGTGTAGCGCAGCACCTCGCCGCGGCGACGCTCGTCGAAGTCGAGGTCGATGTCGGGGGGGCTGATTCGTTCCGGGTTGAGGAACCGCTCGAAGATCAGTTTGTGCTCGATCGGGTCGAGGTCGGTGATCTGCAGGATGTAGGCAACGAGGGAACCGGTCGCCGAACCGCGCCCCGGACCCACTGCGATCTTCTGCGACTTGGCCCACCGCACCAGGTCGCCGACCACCAGGAAGTAACCCGGGAAGCCCATCTTCGAGATCACCCCGAGCTCGATCTCGATGCGTTCCTTGTACTCAGCGCCCAGAGCGCCCGGAAACCGTGCCGGGGTGTACTTCTCCACCTCTGCCCGCAGAAGATCATCTTCAGTCTCCCCCGGGCGAAGGGGGAAGCGCGGCATGCGATCGACCTCGGCGAAGACGTCGTCGTAGGACTCAACGCGTTCGGCGACGAGCAACGTGTTTCCGGCCGCGCCCGGGACTTCCTTGTCCCAGTACTCACGAATCTCGGCGGCGCTCTTCAAGTAGTAGCCGTCGCCGTCGAACTTCAACCGAGTGGGGTCGTCGAGCGTCTTGCCGGCCTGCACGCACAGCAACGCGGCGTGGGACTCGGACTGATCCTGGGTGACGTAATGCGAGTCATTCGTCGCCAGCGGCAACAGGTCAAGCTTCTTTCCGATGTCGAGGAGACCACTGCGCACCGACTGCTCGATGGCCAGGCCGTGGTCCATCAACTCAAGGAAGAAGTTCTCTCTCCCGAAGATGTCACGGTAGTCACTGGCTGCCTGGAGGGCTTCTGCTCGCTGACCCAGGCGCAGGCGGGTCTGTACCTCACCCGACGGGCAACCCGTCGTCGCAATGATGCCGTCCGCGAGCTCGGCGATCAGCTCGCGATCCATCCGTGGTTTTCGATAGTATCCCTGGAACGATGCCAGGCTCGACAGCCTGAACAGGTTACGCAATCCGGCGGC
>JACDGR010000352.1 GCA_013821525.1 Actinomycetota bacterium | reverse complement strand
GGTTCCTCCTGTCTCGAATGGACTTCACTCGCCCAAAACGCTGCCGACGGCAACGGACGGGGCGGGAGGACCGCCGCTCAAACTTCTACGAGAATCCGGACAACCTCCCGTGCTCGTCTACAACGACCACTTGACGCACCTGGTCTTTTGAGGGCGTGCTGAACCGGCCAAGTAGCCCCTCTTTGGAGACGATGATTGCTTGGGTCGGGGTACGAGACTCGACGCGCCAGCCTTCTTCGATTCGTGTTGCAAGGAACATGTCCAGTGCGTTTCGGCGGGCGTCTTCGGCTGCCTGCCGGTCGCCCCTACTTGCCACGAGAGGTCTTCTTCGCCTTCACTTTGCCCTTCTTCGCCGCCTGGTTGCCTTTGCCGACGGCTGAGTCAGCGTTGGCCTTCAAGGTCTGCTTCCGGGTCGCCATAGTTCCCACCTTCTTGGTCATTTTCGATTCGATTCCGCTGCCCGGCAGAGGTATCTACTTCGGGCCGACTGTCAGGTTGTTCGCCATCGAGTTGCTCGCGATCGGGGAGCCCAGGCTGGTCGTCGTTGAGAAGACTGCTGAGGAAGTTGTCGTAATGCTGGATCGCTTTCCGTAAGTCCTCGGTGGAGGCTTTGCCTTGATCGCAGCGGCGGAAGACCTCGTGCGCCTGCCTGTACTCGCCGACAGTCGCAGGATGGTCAACCGAAGCATCAGCCACCGCCTGCTCAAACCCGTCCAGCAGCGGATAGCCGCGGTCGGAAAGCAAGGACAAGACGAGCGCATCCGCCGCAGCCACTGCGGGCACTGGCGCTTCAAGGAATTGCGCTCGAACGCTCTCCCACTGGCCGACGTACCTCTGTCGCGCCTCGGCGACCAACGGAACGATTTGAAGTGCCGCGCGACGCTCTTGCCGTCCGACCAGCTCCGCCTCAGCTCTCCGACGACCACCCGCTGAGTTGACGGTTCTGTCGTACTCAGGCCCGAACTGCTCCCGCAACGCGGCCGAGCGCCGTGCCGCGAGCGCCCGCCAAACCGCAGCTGCCACCACCACCGCCGCAACCAGCCCAACAACTCCCCACCCCCACCAAGGCATCTGACCTTGTCACTCCTTTCTGGGTACCTCGCTCGACCGCTCGGGCATTATCGCCTGCGCCTACCGCGATCAACAGGTTGGAGCACCCGCCGAAGCCGTTCCTGCTCGGGTCTCACAGATCCACGGCCGAGAAGTCGCTTCAGCCGTTCCTGGAAAGAGTGCCGCCGCACCCGACCACCGTATCGCCCATCCGCCCGCCTGCCGACCGACACCAAGGATCGGCCCGTCTAAAGCTTCTCGATCCGCAGCCACGCTTTACCGGATGCTCGCGCGCACCAGCGGGCTGCTTCGGCTACGGCGCTTAGATCGCTATCGAGATCCGGTAACTGCGAGCGCTTATGAAGCTCTTCGACTTCCTGCGCAAACTGTCGAGCCTCCGTCTTGTCCAAGTTCACGAACACCGTCCGCGCGAAGGGACATCAGCAAGAGCAGTCCGTGTTGTTCTGCCGCCGAGAGGATTCGGGCGAACGCATCGCTCGGGAGGGAGTGCTCTCGGTAGACCGATGACCGCCTTCTACCCCGATGTGCTCGTACTTTGACGGTCGATATTTCGGGGTCTACCGCTTCAAGAACCGCTGCCGCACCTGCTCGACCCGCGCCTTGTTCTTCGGGTCACGCGCAGCCTTCCCGGCCTGAGCGAGCAGACGCCTGCCAGCCGGGCTTCGCGCCAACTTGATCGCCCTTCCGACTAGAGACGCCACTCGCTCCTCCTTGCTCGCAAACTGCGAGATCAAACCAGGAAGCCGAGGCAGCGCGCGGAGAACGCGCGCCACCTCGTGCAAACCCGCCGGTTACTGCTCGACAGTTTCTCCGTTGTGAACCTCGCCCCGCCAGGCACCCGAAGAGCTGCCGCGCGCCTCGATCAGGTCTTTGAACCTCCCAAGGTCGGCACGGACACGCCGCCGGTCGGCACCGGTAACGCTGCCAACCCGCTCGACGACGCCCTCGGGCTGGTAGTCAAGCTGCACCATCACCTTGCTACGGCTGTCGGAAAGACGATGGAAGGTGACAACACCGCCGTTTTGTTTGCCGCTCGTGGCCGTCCACGCGACCCGCTCATCCGGGCGCTGCTCAGTGACCTCGGCGTCCCACTCGCGCGTCTTGCCACCGACCGAGGCAGCCCAGTGCAGATGCGTCTCATCGATCTGGCGCACCGAATCGATGCCGCTCATGAACTGCGGGAACTCCTCAAACTGCGTCCACTGGTTGTAGGCGGTGCTGACAGGCACCTCGACCTCGACCGACTCCTCGATCTCGGCCGAAGAGCGCAACGCCACCGCTCCCGCCGCCCCGATCCCCCCGACCCCAGCCACAGTGCCGATCAGCGTCCGCCGACGCCGACGCGCCGCCTCCCGCTGCGCCTTGCGAGTAGCGATCCCCTGGACACGAACCGCCGCCTGCCGCACCTGATCCGTAAGCGCGTCCTTGCTGACCATGAAAAACCTCCCTGACGTTCCCTTTTGAAGTTCCTACCTAACATCTCTCAACCCCACCATTTTCCAATCCTGTAAATCATCGTCGCGAGGCGGCAGCCGGGCCATGGCTCGCCGCTATCCCCAGCCTGAATGAAGCTGGACGCGAAACGTCCGCTGCTCAACGGCAGTTCGCCCGACGGCACCCGGCCCATGACTCCCAGCTGTCGAGACTGTGGGTCGAACAAACGATCGCGACCCAATCGCGCAGCTCTCGGCACATTCAGCTCCAGCGGCACGCCCGCTAAACCGAGCCAGTGCCTGTGTGGTGCCTGCGTTTTGCAGCTGTCGAGAATCGTCAGTGGAGATCGTCCCGACCTCGGCCTCCTTTTGGCTCACCAGAAGGACGACCGGTCGCGGATCGACGCAGGCAATAGTAAGGCAAAGATGAGGCGTCGCTGCGGCCCACACGTTGGAAAGCGCCGTTTACCGGGCTTCCTCAGTAACGGGGGACAGGGTTGAGCAGACATCTGTGACCGCGTATCGCTTCGTGCCGCCGACTAGGTTGGTGGACAGTCATCTCTCGCGCGTCAGGCGGTGCAAGGTTCTGATCGGCCGCCGCTGCCTTGTGCTAGGTCGGTTCTGGGTAGCCGGGCCTGCGGCCCGACGAGCGATTGGCTAGGCGCCGTGTCCAGGTCGTGTGATTCCGGTCTCGTAGGCGTAGATCACCGCTTGAACGCGGTCGCGAAGGCCGAGCTTTTGGAGGATGCGAGCGACATGGGTCTTGGCCGTTGCGTCGCTGATCACGAGCTGCGCACAGATCTCTGGATTCGAGAAGCCGCGGATGAGCAGGTCGAGTACCTCCCGTTCGCGTTGTGTCAACTCTTTCATTGCGGCTGGGAGTGCGGGTGCACGGCCAATGGGTTCTTGCCGCGCGAACTCGTCGATCACGGCCCGTGTGACTGCCGGGGCGAGAAGGGCCTGTCCGCTCGCGACGATGCGGACGGCGGCGACGATCTCTTCAGGCGGCGCATCCTTAAGCATGAAACCGCTCGCGCCGGCGCGCAGCGCGTCGTAGACATAGCCGTCCAGCCCGAAGGTCGTTACCACCAGAACACGCGTCAGAGGCTGGGCGTGCACGATCCGGCGTGTCGCCTCGATCCCGTCGAGGACGGGCATGCGGATGTCCATCAAAACGATGTCGGGACCTAGGTTCCACGC
>JACDGR010000351.1 GCA_013821525.1 Actinomycetota bacterium | reverse complement strand
GTCGGCGGTAGAGCGGCCTGATCAGGAACAGCTCGACGAGCGCAGCAAACACACCGCCGACGACGAGACCGGCCAGAGCGCCGAGCAGGAAACGCGGCAACATCGAGACGCCGGTGAGCTTCGACTCGGTGAACCACGTCGCGTAGGCGCCGACCGTCAGGAAGGCGCCGTGCGCAAAGTTGAGGATGCCCATCAGCCCGTAGATCAAGGAGAGGCCGGAGGCGACCAAAAAGTACATCGCTCCGAGCCCGAACCCGGTGATCGTCAACAAGATGAACGTGCTCATCCGACGCATCTCCCCGAGCAACGTCCGGCGGCAGCCTCCGCGGCGAAACAGCAACCGATGCTCCACAAACGCCCCCGTTGCAGGGAGTTCACCGCAACCTCCCGGCGGCAGCCTCCGATACGAAAGTGCGTCACGCTGCCGCCCCCACGCCGAGCATGCGGTGCACCATCGGCTTGTCCGCGAGGAGCTCGCGCGCGGGGCCGACGTGGACGACCTGCCCCGCGTCGAGGACGACGGCATCGCGCGCGACGCGCTGGACGACACCGAGATTCTGTTCGACGAGCAACACGGTCGTCAGCTCGGAGACACGCTCCAGCACGCGCGCGACCTCCGTGACGAGCAGCGGCGCAAGACCCTTCGTCGGCTCGTCGACGAGCAGGACGCGGTTCTCGTTCAGCAACGCTCGCGCGATCGCGACCATCTGTTGCTGCCCTCCGGACAGCGTGCCTGCGAGCTGCTTGCCGCGCTGCTCGAGCTCCGGAAAGAGGTCGTAGACGAGGTCGTACTTCGGCTTCTCGTCCCGCTCGGAGAGCCGGAGGTTCTCGTCGACCGTCAAGCCGGCGAAGACGTCGCGATCCTCGGGGACGTACCCGACACCTCGTCGCACGATCTTGTGGGTCGGCGTACCGCCGATCGTCGACCCTGCGAGGTCGATCGTGCCGCGGCTCGGCACGAGCCCCAGCAACGCACGCAACGTGGTTGTCTTGCCGACGCCATTGCGACCGAGCAGCGCGGTCACGCCACCCTCCGGAACATCGAACGAGATGCCCTGGAGGACGTGCGACTCGCCGAGATAGACGTGTAGATCTCGCACCTCGAGGAGGTTCGTCACAGCGCTTCCCCGAGGTACGCCTGCTGCACGGTCTCGTTGCGCATGATCGCGTCGGGCATGTCGACAGCGAGCAGGCTGCCGTGGTGCATCACAGCGATGCGCTGCGCGAGCCCGGTCACGACCTCCATGTGATGCTCGACCATCAGCACCGTCTTTCCCTCGTCGACGTGCACCGAGCGGATCAGCTCGACGAGCTCCGGCACGTCCTCGACCGACACGCCGGCCATCGGCTCGTCGAGCAACAGCAGCCGCGGCTTGCCGGCGAGCAGCATCGCGAGCTCGAGCCTGCGCTTGTCCCCGTGCGACAGGAGGCCTGCAAGAGTCGCCCCACGTCCGCCGAGGCCGACGCGTCCGAGCGCCCATTCGGCGCGCTCGACCGCCTCGCGAACATGCAGTGCACGCCGCCAGATCCGCAGCGTCCCGCCGAGCGCTGCCTCCGCCGCAAGTCGCACGTTCTCGAGCGCCGCGAGTTGTGGGAACACATTCGAGACCTGAAACGTCCGGCCGATCCCGAGCCGCGTGCGACGGAACGGAGCCTTCCCGCTGACATCGACACCGTCGAGCTCGATGCGGCCGGATGTTGGCCGCAGCAGTCCCGAGACGAGGTTGAACAGCGTTGTCTTACCTGCCCCGTTCGGGCCGATGACGGCGAGCAACTCACCCTCGCGCACTTCGAGCTCGACACCAGAGACGATGGTTGCGCCTCCGATGTCGAGCCCGAGATCCTTCGTCGCGAGGATCGGGGATGCGTTCGTGATGCTTAGCCCCGCATCGCGACCACGGCCGGAGCCGTGGCGTATGTGTTTGCCGTGCCGAGCAGAGCCGGCACGAGATGGCCGTTCTTGCTGGCCAGCTTCACGCGAAACATCGGCTGCAGCATCGCATGGTCCTGCGGCCGGATCACCTGGATGCCCTTCGGCGCGAGGAACTTGTACCCCTCGAGCGCGGAGACCAGCTTGTCGGGGTCATCGCTCTTCGCGGTCTGAAGCGCGTGGACGATCATCTGCGCCATCACGAAGCCGTCCGGGGTGAAGATGTCCGGCACCTGGCCGCGCTTGCGCAGCTGCTGCACGAGCCAGTCGTTCACCTTGCTCTTCGGCGCGGTGTAGACGTAATGCGACAGGAAGTGGAACTTCGTCGCCTGGTCACCGTACGCCGGGTACGTCGCCCGCTCCGCGAGCCCGGTGACGATGTCCGCCGAGCCGTTGAAGATGTTCTGTTGGTCGAGCGACTTGTACATCGCACCGGCGGTCGTGCCGGCCCACGCAATGTAGATCAGGTCGGCGTTCGCGTTCTTCAGCTGCTGTGCGAACGGCGTGAAGTCGGTCGCGGTCAACGGCACCGAGATCTCGCCGACGGTGTGGCCCTTGCCGCCGATCACGGCCTTCACGGCAGCGAAGTTGCCGTGCCCGAAGACCGAGTCCTGGTCGAAGACGACGACCTTCTTCCCGGCACCCTTCAGGTAGGACGCCGCCGTCAGGACGTCCTGAGTGGTCTGGCGGCCCGCCCGGAAGGTGTACTTGTTCGCGCCGGTGATCGCGTCGGACGCTGCAGGACCGGAAACGTAGAGGACGTGGTTCTGGGCGGCGAGCGGCGCAACCTGCAGCGCGATGCCGGAGGAGTCGGTGCCGCCGATGATCTTGTAGCCCTGACCGATCAGGTCCTTCGCCGCGTTGACGGCCGTCGCTGCGTCCGTCTTGTCGTCGACATAGGTGACGTTGATCGTCTTGCCGTTGACCTGGTTGGTGCCGTTGGTCGCGTACTTGAGGCCGAGCTTGAAGCCCTCGAGCTCCTCCGCGCCGTACGCGCTGAGCAGACCGGTCCGCGAGTAGATGACGCCGACGTTGTAGGAACCGGCCGACGAATGGTGGGAGCGGGCCGCAACTGTCGCCGTCCCGCCGAGCAGCATGAAGAGCGCCGTCCCGAGCAAGACCTTCGTGAAGCGATGACGCATGGACGCATCCTCCTGGTATGAGTGATCCCCGAACCTGAGACCCGATTCAGGTGTGAGTTTTGAGGCAAAGGGTACGACGTGTCAAGTCCGATTGGTTGACCGCCCCAGGAGGCTGCCCGTTGAGATCACTCGCCCTTATCCCGATTCTGGCTCTCAGCCTCACTTTCGCAGCAGGCGCAGCGGCAGAGGCGCGGCCTGCCGGATTCGCCGCCACGGTCGACGGGATCATGGCCCAGCCTTACCAGCCCGCTTACGTCCCGATCGGAGCTGACGCCGCGTTCACCTCGCTGACCCCGAACGTGGCGCCGGTCGAGGACTACACGACCGGCTCGATTCCCGGCGATCCCGACTATCCCGCGTGGCCCGCAGGCTTCGAGCAGGTCCTGCTGCACTCGGGTGACGGCGCGCCGCTCCTCGCGATGCGCGCCCTCCATCCCGGCGACCATCCGGGCGTTCTCGTCGTCCACGGCTTCAACACGCACGGCTATGCGTCGGTGATCCGCTGGGCAGCGCTCCTCTACGCCCGCGGGTACGACGTGGTCGCGGCCGACCAGCGCGACTTTGCCTTCGAGTCGCAGGCCGGCTACGGCAACCCGAACTGGCTGCAGACCTTCGGCTGGAAGGAGGCCGAGGA
>JACDGR010000350.1 GCA_013821525.1 Actinomycetota bacterium | reverse complement strand
GGCAGAGCCCGCGACGACGTTGAGCCAGCCTGGCGGCAGCCCGGCCTCTTCCTCGAGCTCGGCGAGCAAGAGCGCGGAGAAGGGCGTCGCGGACGCAGGCTTCAGCACGACGGCGCAGCCTGCAGCGAGTGCGGGGGCGATCTTGTGTGCGACCAGGTTGAGGGGGAAGTTGAAGGGCGAGATCGCTCCGACGATCCCGATCGGGATGCGGAGCGTGAAGGCGAGCTTCCCCTCGCCTGCCGCCGAGGCTTCCATCGGGACGACCTCTCCGGCGAGTCTCCGGGCCTCCACGGCCGCGAACGTGAAGGTCGATGCGGCGCGCTGAGCCTCGACGCGCGCGGTCTTGATCGGCTTGCCCGCCTCCGCAGAGATCGTCTGCGCCGCCTCCTCGAGCCGTTCTTCGAGCAGGTGAGCGACCCGGTCGAGGATCTGCGCGCGTGCGTGCGCCGGCAGCGGGTCGCGCATGGCAGCCTCCGCAGCATCGAGAGCGCGTTTCGTCTCGACAGCGCCGCCACGGGCAATCCGCCCGACGAGCTCGCCCGAATAGGGAGACCGAACCTCGGTCCACTCTCCGGTCTCGACGCGCTCTCCGCCGATGATCAATTTCCGGTCGGGCACGCGAGCACTCTAATGTTCACCCGTGGTCCGTCAGCGACAACTCCGCCTCGGCGCGCGGATTGGCTGGGTGCTTCTCACGGTTGCGCTGGTTGGGCTCTGGGGGATCCCGACCCACCACGATCTCCTCTTCATCTGGCTCGGGCTCGGGATGGCGGCGTTCTCGTTCGAGGCGACGCGGGTGGTGCGGGATTGGTTGCCCCTGATCTCCATAATCCTCGTCTACGACATGTTGCGCGGGATCGCCGACGGGCTCCTGTCCCATCAGCGCGAGGTGCCGCAGATCAAGATCGAGGCTGCGCTCTTCGGCAAGCCGGTGCCGACGGTTTGGCTACAGGAGCACTTCTGGCATGGCCCAGACCACCTGCACTGGTGGGACTACGCCGCGTGGTTCATCCACCTCACGCATTTCTTCGCGACGTTCATCGCTGCGGCCGTGATCTGGATCGTCGCGCGGGATAAATTCGCGCGGTACTCCGCCATGGTGTGCGTGCTTGCGATGAGCGGGTTCGCCACGTACGTCCTCTACCCGGCGGTGCCGCCGTGGATGGCCGCACGGCACGGGAACCTCGGCGAGTCGAACCGAATGATCGATCCGATCTGGCACCACATCCCGCTCACCCATGCAGGGGCGGTGTTCGAACATGGGAAGGGCTACGCGAACGACGTTGCCGCGATGCCTTCACTGCATGCGGCGTTCGCGCTGCTGCTCTCGTTGTATCTCTGGAGGCTCGTGCCGAAGTGGTGGCGGCCGCTCCTCGTCGTGTACCCGCTCGCGATGACGCTGGCGCTCGTCTACACGGGCGAGCATTACGTCGTCGACTGCATCGCAGGCTGGTCCTACGCAATCGGTTCCTACGCGGGCGTCAACGCGTACTGCGCGTGGCGTGACAGTCGAGTGCCGGCACTCGAGCCGGCGCTCGCCGACTGAATCGGTCCGAAGTACGATCCAGTGTGATGGACGCTTTCATCGTCGATGCCGTTCGCTCACCGATCGGCCGCAAGAAGGGAACGCTCTCCGCGCTGCGCGGCGACGACCTCGCAGCGCAGGTGCTGAACGGCCTGATCGCGCCGCACGATCTCGACCCGGTCGAGATCGAGGACGTGCAGATGGGTTGCGTGACGCAGATCGGCGAGCAAGGATGGAACGTCGGCCGGATGGCCGTGCTCGCCGCAGGCTGGCCGGTCGAGGTGAGCGCGACGACCGTGGATCGACAGTGCGGGTCGTCGATGCAGACCAACTTCAACGGCGCGGCCGCGGTGATGGCCGGACAGCTCGACCTCGTCATCTCCGCAGGTGTCGAGATGATGTCGCGCGTCCCGATGGGCTCGAACGGCGGCTCGGTCTCCGAGCAGGTGACCCAGCGCCACGAGATCGTCATGCAGGGCACCTCGGCCGAGCTGCTCGCGCGCGAGTGGAACCTCTCGCGCGAAGCGCTCGACGCGTACTCGCTCGAATCCCACCGCCGGGCGCTCGCCGCCTCGGACGAGGGCAGGTTCACACGCGAGATCGTGCCGATCGAGCTGCCTCCGGGCGCGACCGTCCTCCGGGCAGCAAGTGTGGAGTCCACACAAAGTCCGGGAGTGGCCGTGGTGGAGGCACCGGTCGTGTTCGCGGTCGACGAGGCGCCGCGCCGGGAGACAACCGCTGCGGCGCTGGCTGGTCTGAGTCCCGCATTCGACCCCGACGGCGTCGTGACGGCCGGCAACTCCTCTCAGATCGTCGACGGTGCTGCCGCGGTGCTGATCGCGAGCGAAGCTGCCGTGGCGCGGCTCGGGCTCACGCCACGCGCTCGCTTCGTCTCATTCGGCATCGCAGGCGTCGATCCGACGCGGATGCTGCACGGCAACCCGCAGGCGATGCAGAAGGCGCTTGCGAGAGCCGGGCTGACGCTCGACGACATGAGCGTGATCGAGGTCAACGAGGCGTTCGCCTCCGTCGTGCTGCAGACCGTCGCCGACCTGAAGCTCGAGGAGCGGATGGAGGACGTCAACCCGAACGGCGGCGGCATCTCGCTCGGTCACCCGCTCGGTGCGACCGGCGCACGGATCACCGCGACGCTCCTGAACGAGCTCGAGCGTCGCGGCGCGCGGTACGGGATCGCATCGATGTGCGTTGGCTTCGGGATGGCGATCGCCGGCGTGGTCGAGCTCGTCTGATGGGACGCGAGCTCCGCACCGTCGGGATCGTCGGGCTCGGCGCGATGGGCTCCGGGATCGCACAGCTGGCGATCGAGGCGGGCTTCGAGACGATCGGCCGCGAGGTCGAGCTCGGCCGCGCGGAGGGCGCGCGCGACACGATCGCGCACTTCCTGACGCGCAAGGTCGAGAAGGGCACGCTCGAGCAGGCTGCCCGCGACGAGGCCGTGGGTCGGCTGCGCCTGGCGACCGACCTCGCCGACCTTGCCGACTGCGACATCGTCGTCGAGGCGGCATTCGAGGAGCTCGGAGTGAAGCACGCCCTGTTTCGCGAGCTCGAAGCCGTGGTGCGCGACGACACCATCCTCGCCTCGAATACCTCGGCGCTCTCCGTCACGGAGATCGCGTCGGTGCTCACACGCCCCGAGCGGGCCGTCGGCATGCACTTCTTCAACCCGCCCCTCTGATGCCGCTCGTCGAGATCGTGCGCGCCGAGCGCACCGCCGAGGATGTCCTCGACGCGACGTTCGCCTTCGGCGCGAAGCTGGGCAAGACGCCGATCCGCTGCAACGACACGCCGGGTTTCGTGGTCAATCGCGTGCTGATCCCGCTGCTCAACGACTGCGTGCGCGTGCTCGACGAGACCGGCGTCAGCCCCGAGGATCTCGACAAGGGGATGAAGCACGGCGCGGGCTGGCCGATGGGGCCGCTCGCACTGCTCGACCTCGTCGGCGCCGACGTGCACGTGCACGCGAGCGAGGCGCTGTACGAGAAGCTTCGCGAGCCACGGATGGCGCCGCCCGCGCGCCTCGTGCGAATGCTCAAGGCAGGCAAGCTCGGCCGCAAGACCGGCGAGGGCTTCTACCGCTACAGCTGAGCCGGCACCGGCTCGGGGGCGACGTGCTCCACACCGAGCCTGCGCGCGGCAAACGGGATCGTCCCGCCCTGGATCACGA